>NZ_JBNNGK010000011.1:0-164945 GCF_050268245.1 Serratia sp. NPDC078593
AGCAGTTGTTCAGCGAGTTTGGCTTCACCGTCGACAACGTGGTGGCGAAAGCCAAAGCCCTGCTGAAATAAGGCGGGCAGCGCCGTAACTGGCGCGTTTATACCAGGGCCGAATACCGATTCGGCCCTGTTTTTACGGATGTAACTGCAAATACTGCAACAGCATGATGGTCTTGGCATCCTTGATGCGTCCATCGGCGATCATCGCTACCGCCTCGCTAAAGGGCAGCTCCACCAATTCAATATCTTCATTTTAAATATTCCACTCACTCTTTTTGCGCATCATGTCCAACCACGACAAACTTCGTAGTGGCGTGGTACGCCGCGCCTGTTTATATCGCTGGTGCTTAGTGGGGCGAACATGTTCGCCCCCTACGATGTGGCAAGGGGCTCAATTTGTTACCGCTCTGGCAACGTTCTCACCACTCAATTCGTAGTAGCGTGGTACGCCGCGCCTGTTTATATCGCTGGTGCTTAGTGGGGCGAACATGTTCGACCCCTACGCTGTGGCAAGATGCTCAATTTGTTACCGCTCTGGCAACGGTCTTACCGCTTAATTCGTAGTGGCGTGGCACGCCGCGCCCGTTCATGTCGCCGGTGTTTAGTGGGTCGAACATGTTCGACCCTGCGCGGTGGCAAGATGTTCAACTTGTCACCGTTCTGGCAACGGACTTAGCACTCAATTCGTAGTGGTGTGGCATGCCGCGCCCGTTCATATCGCCGGTGCTTATTGGGTCGAACATGTTCGACCCCTACGATGTGGCAAGATGTTCAACTTGTCACCGTTCTGGCAACGGACTTAGCACTCAATTCGTAGTGGTGTGGCATGCCGCGCTCGTTCATGTCGCCGGTGCTTAGTGGGTCGAACATGTTCGACCCTGCGCGGTGGCAAGATGTTCAACTTGTCACCGTTCTGGCAACGGACTTAGCACTCAATTCGTAGCGGCGTGGCATGCCGCGCTCGTTCATGTCGCAGGTGTTTAGTGGGTCGAACATGTTCGACCCTGCGCGGTGGCAAGATGTTCACTTGTCACCGTTCTGGCAACGGACTTAGCACTCAATTCGTAGCGGCGTGGCATGCCGCGCCTATAAATATCGGCGGGGGCGTTTACGACTCTGACAACTACCTAACGCAGAAGGAAAAGGAGTGCACGGCTGATTAAGGCAATAAGGGCAGGCTGGTATGACAAAATGACGCCCAATGTCGCTCAGGCTTAACTGAATAGCATTGGGCGAGATGACAAGAGGGCTTACTTGGATTTTTCTAATTGGGTCAGTTTTTGCACATTCAGACTTTCTAATTTCCCATCAAGCTCCTCGAGGAATCTATCGTGGTAATCCATCGCGACGTGCTTCTTCAGATCGTCTTCCGATGTCCAGCGCTCAATGAACATAAACGAAACTTTGCCGGGTTTTCCCAGCTCTTGGACGTTTATGGCTTGTGATTCATGAAAATCGTACTGAAGGCAACCCGGTTCTTGATGCGTCGGCGCGACCATGGCTCGGGCGGCTTTTCTCACCGCATCGATATGCTGAGGAAAAGGGGTCAGCGTGGCAACAATTTTAACTTCACTCATATTAGCTCCTTGTGTGGTACAGAGTGTGTACCAAAGATAGGGATCGGCGAACGGTGAAACGTGCGCTAGATCATGTTATTTCCGCAAAATACCGTCCAGTTAACAGCCTGACTGTCGGTACTATTCCTTTTCGAAAAACTTTGGTTTATGCTCGGCTGAAGCGTTTCAGTTAGCGTGTTGTTTAACTGAAATACCTGAGTGAGCGAGTGGTTGAAACCACAGAGTTGACGAATAATCTAACGCAGCGATTCACAGCAGGCAGTACGCTAAAGTACTCTATGCAGGTTAGCATGATAACCAGTCAGTGCCACCCCCCATCCGGTGAACAAATCCGGCAGGGACGGCCCTTTTTTAGGGAGTAGCATGACCATTCGCATAGCGATAAACGGCTTTGGCCGCATCGGCCGCAGCGTGTTGCGCGCACTGTATGAGTCGGGTAGACGAGCAGAAATTTCCGTCGTGGCGATCAACGAACTAGCGAATGCCGAAGGCATGGCGCACCTGTTGAAATACGATTCAAGCCACGGACGCTTTGCTTGGGATGTACGCCAAGAGAATGATGTGCTGAGCGTCGGTGACGATAAAATTCGGCTGCTGCATCAGCCGGTGCTGGAACAGTTGCCTTGGGGTGAACTGGGTGTCGATGTCCTGCTCGATTGCAGCGGCGTCTATGGCAGCCGGGAGGATGGCGAAGCGCATCGGGCAGCCGGGGCAAAGAAGGTGTTATTTGCTCACCCGGGCAGCAACGATTTGGATGCCACCATTGTGTTTGGTGTTAACGAGCATACATTACTGGCTGAGCATCGCATTGTGTCTAATGCTTCCTGCACCACCAACTGCATTATTCCGGTCATTAAATTGTTGGATGAAGCCTATAGTATCGAGTCAGGCACTGTCACGACCATTCACTCCTCAATGAACGATCAGCCGGTGATAGACGCCTATCACGCGGATTTACGCCGGACCCGCGCAGCGAGCCAGTCGATTATACCGGTCGACACCAAGCTGGCCGCAGGCATCACGCGTATATTTCCACAGTTTTGCGATCGTTTTGAAGCGATTTCCGTGCGTGTGCCGACCATCAACGTGACCGCCATTGATCTTAGCGTCAGTGTTAGCGCCCCGGTCAGGGTTGTAGAGGTCAACCAGTTGTTGCAAAAGGCCGCACAGGGTGCATTTCGTGGTATAGTTGACTATACGGAACTACCATTAGTCTCGATCGATTTTAACCATGACCCGCACAGTGCCATCGTCGACGGTACGCAGACGCGGGTTAGCGGACAACACCTGATTAAGACCTTGGTCTGGTGTGATAATGAATGGGGCTTTGCCAACAGGATGTTGGATACAACACGGGCAATGGCCGCATGCGGTTTCTAGCACGGCGGCATCACTGATGATGCGCCGCTCAGGCAACTTTATAGTTTATAAAGAATCAACTAAGAGGGTTCACCATGTCTGTAATTAAGATGTCCGATCTCGATCTGGCGGGAAAACGTGTTCTGATCCGTTCCGATCTGAACGTACCAGTGAAAGACGGTAAAGTGACTTCCGATGCGCGTATCCGTGCCTCCTTGCCGACTATCGAAGCTGCGCTGAAACAAGGCGCCCGCGTGATGGTAACGTCCCACTTAGGGCGTCCTACCGAAGGTGAGTATAACGAAGAGTTTTCTCTGCAACCGGTAGTAAATTATCTGAAAGATCATCTGAAAAATCCCGTGCGTCTGGCGAAAGATTACCTGGACGGTGTTGACGTTGCCGAAGGTGAACTGGTGGTGCTGGAGAACGTTCGCTTCAATAAAGGCGAGAAGAAAGACGACGAAACGTTATCCAAAAAATACGCGGCGCTGTGCGACGTGTATGTGATGGATGCCTTTGGTACTGCGCACCGTGCACAAGCGTCAACCCACGGCGTCGGCAAATTCGCCCCGGTTGCTTGCGCAGGTCCGTTGCTGTCTGGTGAGCTTGAAGCGCTTGGCAAAGCATTGAAAGAACCCGCCCGTCCGATGGTCGCTATCGTCGGTGGTTCAAAAGTTTCCACTAAACTGACCGTACTGGATTCCTTGTCCAAGATTGCCGATCAACTGATCGTTGGCGGTGGTATTGCTAATACCTTTGTTGCCGCACAAGGTAACAATGTGGGCCAGTCTCTGTACGAAGCCGATTTGATTCCAAACGCGCAAAAATTGCTGGAAACCTGCGATATCCCGGTTCCGACCGATGTACGTGTGGCAACCGAGTTCTCTGAAACCGCCACTGCGACGGTAAAACAGGCGAATGAAATCAAAGATAATGAGCAAATTCTGGATATGGGCGATGTCTCAGCCGAGCGTCTGGCCGTTATCCTGAAGAACGCCAAAACCATTCTGTGGAATGGCCCGGTTGGCGTATTCGAGTTCCCTAACTTCCGTAAGGGCACCGAAATTGTTGCGCGCGCCATTGCAGAAAGCGATGCTTTCTCTATCGCGGGCGGCGGCGACACCCTGGCAGCGATCGATATGTTCGGTATTGCTGACAAGATCTCCTACATTTCTACCGGCGGCGGTGCTTTCCTGGAGTTCGTTGAAGGGAAACAATTGCCAGCGGTTGTGATGCTGGAAGAGCGCGCTAAGCAGTAATTCAGACAACGGGAGACGCAAGTCGCCCGTTTGTTTTATTCCGCGCTGCTACGGTAGCGTGGGTAAAAACGATTCACATCCATCTATATCCGATAGATTTTACGTAGCGGCCATGCGGCAGCGTGAAAGATAAAGGGTATTACGGCAAACGAAACAGGACACCGTAACATGTCTAAAATTTTTGATTTCGTAAAACCGGGTGTCATCACTGGTGATGACGTTCAGAAAGTATTCGCAGTAGCGAAAGAGAACAACTTTGCGCTGCCCGCAGTAAACTGCGTGGGTACCGACTCCATCAATGCGGTGTTGGAAACAGCAGCGAAAGTGCGTTCACCTGTTATCGTTCAGTTCTCTAACGGCGGCGCTGCGTTTATCGCGGGCAAAGGCGTAAAAACTGATATTCCACAGGGTGCGGCGATTCTGGGCGCTATTTCCGGTGCACATCACGTTCACCAGATGGCTGAACATTACGGCGTGCCGGTTATTCTGCACACCGACCACTGCGCGAAAAAACTGCTGCCATGGATTGACGGCCTGCTGGACGCTGGCGAAAAACATTTCGCGGCAACCGGTAAACCGTTGTTCTCTTCGCACATGATCGATCTGTCTGAAGAGTCACTGGAAGAAAACATTGAAATCTGCGGCAAGTACCTGGCTCGCATGGCGAAAATGGGCATGACGCTGGAAATCGAACTGGGTTGCACCGGCGGTGAAGAAGATGGCGTAGACAACAGCCATATGGATGCTTCCGCGCTGTATACTCAGCCAGAAGATGTGGCGTACGCGTACGAAAAACTGAACGCGATCAGCCCACGTTTCACCATCGCAGCCTCTTTCGGTAACGTACACGGTGTGTACAAGCCAGGCAACGTGAAACTGACGCCGACTATCCTGCGCGACTCTCAGGACTACGTTTCTAAGAAATATAACCTGCCGCACAACAGCCTGAACTTCGTGTTCCACGGCGGTTCGGGTTCAAGCGATGCAGAGATCAAAGAATCCGTCAGCTACGGTGTGATCAAAATGAACATCGATACCGACACCCAGTGGGCAACATGGGAAGGTATTCTGAACTACTACAAAGAAAACGAAGGTTATCTGCAAAGCCAATTGGGCAACCCGAAAGGCGCAGATCAGCCGAACAAGAAATACTACGATCCACGTGTCTGGCTGCGTGCTGCGCAGACCAGCATGGTGACGCGTCTGGAGCAGGCATTTAAAGATCTGAACGCTATCGACGTGCTGTAATCTGGCTACCGGGTGCGGTTTACCACACCTGATGCTCGCTAATCAAAGGCTCCCGTTGTGGAGCCTTTGTTTTTGGGATAGGGATGTATTTCGCAAAGTTGTTTGTCAAAATTGGCATCACACTACATTGTTAGTTACCCTTAGCCGGGTTGTTTCCGCATTGGAGATATTCCCAAAATTATTCGGGCGGGTTCTAGGTAATAACTGAGCAAGTTTCCCAGGCATCGTTAACAATATGGCTGGGAGTCGATCGGGTTGCCAACAATGATCCCGCTCGGCGTATAAGGTGATATCCCAATGTATTTGCGATTTCTCCCGTAGGGAGTTTTTAAGGTAGGACGTTAGAATGGAAGAGCTCAACGTAGTAGAGGGCATCAATAGTGTTGGGAGTTGGTTGGAAAACAACCAAGACTTATTGATTCAATATGCGGTAAACATTGTTGCTGCTATCGTTATCTTTATTATTGGTTCGATCATTGCGCGTACGGTAGGCAATGCGCTGAATCGGGTAATGAAACTGCGTGGTATCGATGCCACCGTTGCCGATTTCCTTTCCGCAATGGCGCGTTACGGTATCCTGGCCTTCACCTTGATTGCGGTACTGGGCCGTATTGGGGTGCAAACTACGTCGGTGATTGCCGTATTGGGTGCGGCGGGTTTGGCCATTGGTCTGGCGTTGCAAGGTTCGTTGTCTAACTTTGCCGCTGGCGTGTTGTTGGTTGCTTTCCGTCCGATTCGTGCCGGTGAATATGTTGATCTGGGTGGGATTGCCGGTACCGTCGATCAGGTACAAATATTCTCTACCACGATGCGTACACCGGATAACAAGACCATTGTAGTGCCGAATGGCAAAATCATCGCAGGCAACATCATTAACTATTCGCGTGAGCCGAACCGCCGGGTCGATATTGTGGTGGGAGTGGCTTACGATGCAGATATCGATCTGGTGAAAAAGGTGCTGGGCGATGTGATTGCGGCAGATGAACGCATCATGCATGACAAGGGTGTGACGGTACGCCTGAATGAAATGGCGGCGTCTTCGCTCAACTTCGTGACCCGTTCCTGGACCACTAATGCACAATATTGGGACGTGTATTTCGATCTTATGGAAAACTTCAAGCGCCAACTGGACGCCAACGGTATTGGTATTCCGTATCCGCAGATGGATGTGCATCTGCGCCATGTTGGGAAAGCCTCGGCTACTCAGCCAGAATAACCCACCAGTCAGTAGCGGAAACAGGGGGCTTCGGCCCCCTGTTTCATTACCAGCGGTAGTAATAAAATTTACTAATACCCGATTAGAAATATCCATTTCCACTAATAATTCTTCCTTCGTATGATGCGCGTGTTGGGCTGGTCGTCTCGCCTTTAAGCACCCATTTTCCAAAGGAACGCCATGTTAGCCATATTTTTACAAGGGTTTGCCCTGAGCGCTGCGATGATCCTGCCGCTCGGGCCACAAAACGTATTTGTGATGAATCAGGGAATACGCCGACAATATCATTTGATGATCGCCTCGTTGTGCGCACTCAGTGATATCGCGTTAATTTGCGCCGGTATTTTTGGCGGAAGTGCACTGCTTAGCCGCTCATTATTATTGTTATCGCTGGTGACATGGGGCGGGGTTGCATTCCTGTTGTGGTACGGTTGGGGTGCATTTCGTACTGCATTCAGTCATTCGATAAAGTTAGCCAGCGTAGAAGAGATAAAACAAAGTCGTTGGCGAATCATGTTTACTATGTTGGCCGTGACTTGGCTTAATCCGCACGTGTATTTGGATACTTTTGTTGTACTCGGCAGTTTGGGAGGGCAATTGGCACCCGACGTGCGTTCGTGGTTCGCACTGGGCGCGGTTAGTGCTTCTTTGGTGTGGTTTTTTGCTTTGGCCCTGTTGGCTGGCTGGTTAGCTCCGTGGCTGAAAACCCAACTCGCTCAGCGCATCATTAACGGCTTAGTGGGCGGCGTAATGTGGTGTATTGCGATGCAACTGGCTTGGCAGGGCGTTAATTTATAAAATTACTACTAATCTGAATTTAAATAACTGTGGGATATGCTAGGTTTTATACCAAGAAACCGGCTGTTCTCGCAGGGAAGGCCGGTAATCAGAACAGCCTGTCATTAAGGAGACACTGTGAAGCTTAAAGCATTGGCTATGGCCGCAATGGTTGGATTAGGGACGCTACCTTTGGCGCTACATGCAGCGGAAGTACCAGAGGGGCCACACGTTGTTACGTCGGGGACTGCCAGCGTAGACGCCACGCCAGATATTGCAACGTTGGCGATTGAGGTCAGCGTGTCGTCCAAAGATGCCGCTCAGGCCAAAAAACAGGTTGATGAACGCGTCGCCCAGTATTTTGACTTCCTACAAAAAAGTGGCATTGAGAAAAAAGACATCAGTGCGGCTAATTTGCGCACTCAACCGGAATATGATTATCTGAAAACCGGTGAGTCGGTTCTGAAAGGTTACCGCGCGGTACGTCAGGTTCAGGTCACGCTGCGCCAGTTGGACAAATTGAACGGCTTGCTGGACGGTGCGTTAAAATCTGGCCTGAATGAGATTCGCGCTGTCGAGCTCGGCGTAGCGAATCCTGACGTTTACCGCCAGCAGGCGCGGCAGAAAGCCATCGAGAACGCCACCCAGCAGGCGGATTCATTGGCGCAAGGTTTCAAAGCTAAGCTAGGGCCGGTCTACAGTATTCGTTATCATGTTGCTAACTACCAGCCGATGCCAGTGGCACGCATGTACAAGGCGGCGAGTGCCGCACCAGAAAACGACGTTGCTCAAACTTACGAACAGCAAAGTATCCATTTTGACGATCAGGTGGATGTGGTGTTTGAATTGCAACGTAATACCGCGCAGTAATAGTACCAGATGCCTGACAAAAAGGTTCGCTACGGCGAACCTTTTCTGTTTTTAATCCTGCCGCAGAACTTGATGCCCATGGGCCAGCAGTGCATCGGTGACTTTGCGCATCATACGGCTTTCTGGCGCGAAGCGGTGCCAGAACAACATACGGCGTTGTAGCAGGCCAGGTGTCAGATCGACTAACTCGCCGGATGCCAATTCTTTCTCAATTTGCAGGTGGGGGATCATACAACAGGTTGTGCCTTGGCGTGCCAACTGCACGAAGGCTTCGGATGAGTTAACGATATGGCAGGGAACGCTGCCCGGCGATAAGTCGAAGTTTTGTTGCAGAAAGGCCTGATGCATATCGTCGAGATGATCGAACGCCACCGCAGGGGCTTTCAATAGTGCGGAACGTGTGACACCGCTTGGGAAATAACGCTCGGCAAAATCCGGCGAGGCGACGAACAGATAATCCAGTGCGCCCAATTGGTCCACTAGGCAGCTCGGCAACGGTTGCGGTTGAATACTTACTGCGCCAACAACCTCGCCACGGCGCAGGCGTTCTTGGGTGCGGGTTTCATCTTCTACCTGTAGATTTAGGCGGATCGGTGAATCGGCCAGCACCGGCTTGAGTGCTGGCAGTAACCATGTTGCCAGGCTATCGGCATTGACCGCCAACGAGAGCAGCAGCGGGGTATCAACGCCGGTATCATTACCTAGCCACTCTTCTTCCAGCAATTCGACCTGATGCAACAACGCCAGCAATCTCTGTCCTTGCTCAGTCGGGCGCGGCGGCACGGTACGTACCAATAACGGTTGGCCGAACAAGTTTTCCAACTGTTTGATGCGTTGAGATACCGCCGATTGTGTGATGCAGAGTTTTTGTGCCGCGCGCTCAAAGCCACGCTCACGGATCACCGCGTCCAGCGCTTGTAGCGTTCTATAGTCTGGGCGTTTCATCGGAGAGCTATCCCTTAAAGTCAGTTGATTTAGGCACTATGCCACAATTTGTGATCCTGCCAGAGTGCAAAACAGCGAATTACCTTATAATACGCACACGTTTTCGTACATAGGCAATGAAAATACCATGACGCAGGATGAACTGAAAAAAGCGGTAGGTTGGGCAGCGCTGGACTATGTTAAACCCGGCACTATTGTGGGGGTAGGAACCGGATCTACCGCCGCACACTTTATCGATGCGCTGGCTTCGATAAAAAATCAGATTGAAGGCGCAGTTTCCAGCTCCGATGCTTCTACCGCCAAGCTGAAAAGCTTGGGGATTCACGTGTTCGATAGCAACGAAGTTGATGAACTGGATATTTACGTTGATGGTGCCGATGAAATCAACGGTCAGATGCAGATGATCAAAGGCGGTGGCGCAGCACTGACCCGTGAGAAAGTGATCGCGGCTATTGCACGTAAGTTCATTTGTATAGCGGATGCCTCTAAGCAGGTCGATGTTCTGGGCAAATTCCCGCTACCGGTAGAGGTGATCCCAATGGCACGTTCTTACGTCGCTCGGGAGCTGGTGAAGCTGGGGGGTTTGCCGGAATACCGCCAGAATGTGGTTACGGACAATGGCAATGTCATCTTGGATGTGCATAACCTCACGATTATGGATGCCATCGCGCTAGAAAATAAGATTAACGCCATTGCTGGCGTGGTCACGGTTGGGTTGTTCGCTAACCGTGGTGCTGATGTGGCGTTGATCGGTACACCAAACGGCGTGAAGGTTGTCGAATAAATCAACCGCTATGATGCTTGGGCAGGATGCATATTTTTGCACTGGTGAGAGTCACACTGCCCATTCTTCAGACATATAATTTTTAGCAGAAAACATGTTTTATTTAATGCGCTAATTTTGGTGACATGTATCACACTTCGCTAGTTACGCCCCTTAAGCTTCTGTCAAATTCTTTCCCTTCGGTATTTTTCACCATAATCGACTCGCAACACTGAGGCTTGTGCTGGCGATCAGGCAATCGTTTGTATTGCCGCCCGCGTTATTTTTGTTATGTTGGTGAACGTGCTGTTCTATCACCTCGGATAACGCAGCCGCTTCTGAAGTCTGAACAATAGGGTCGGGTAAATGGCAAAAGTATCATTGGAGAAAGACAGGATTAAGTTCCTGTTAGTTGAAGGGGTTCATCAGAGCACGGTCGATAACCTGCGCGCTGCCGGTTATACCAACATTGAATACCATAAAGGTGCGTTAGACACCGAGTCACTGAAGGCGTCGATTCGCGATGCCCACTTCATCGGTATTCGCTCGCGCACACATTTGTCTGAGGACGTTTTCGCTGCGGCTGAAAAGCTGGTTGCGGTGGGATGTTTCTGTATCGGCACCAACCAAGTTGATTTAAAAGCGGCGACCAAACGCGGTATTCCGGTGTTTAACGCCCCATTCTCTAACACGCGATCCGTGGCCGAAATGGTGCTTGGCGAACTGTTGTTAATGCTACGCGGCATTCCTGCGGCTAATGCCAAAGCGCACCGCGGCGTGTGGAACAAGCTGGCGGTAGGTTCGTTTGAGGCGCGTGGTAAAAAGCTCGGTATTATCGGTTACGGCCATATCGGCACCCAACTGGGCATTCTGGCCGAAGGGCTCGGGATGAAAGTCTTCTTCTACGACATCGAAAACAAGCTGCCGCTAGGTAATGCGCAACAGGTGCGCCACTTGTCTGATTTGCTGAATATGAGCGATGTGGTGACGTTGCACGTGCCGGAAACGTTATCCACCAGAAATATGATGGGTAAAGAAGAGCTGGCGTTAATGAAACCAGGCTCGATTTTGATCAACGCCTCGCGCGGTACGGTCGTCGATATTCCGGCATTGTGTGACGCACTGGCCAGCGATCATTTGGCTGGCGCAGCGATTGACGTTTTCCCTGAAGAGCCTGCCACCAACAGCGATCCGTTTAATTCACCGCTGTGTGAATTTGATAACGTGATCTTGACGCCGCATATCGGCGGCTCGACGCAAGAAGCACAAGAAAATATCGGTGACGAAGTCGCAGGCAAGCTGGCGAAATATTCTGATAACGGTTCCACATTGTCTGCGGTTAACTTCCCGGAAGTGTCGTTGCCAGCACATGGCCCGAATTCAAGCCGTTTGTTGCACATTCACGAAAACCGCCCTGGCGTATTAACGCAGATTAACCAGATTTTCGCTGAAGAAGGCGTAAACATTGCCGCTCAGTATCTGCAAACGGGGCCGGAAATTGGTTATGTGGTGATCGACATCGAAGCGGAAACCGAGCGTGCCGACGCTGCACTGCAGCGAATGAAGGCCATTCAAGGCACCATTCGTGCACGTTTGTTGTTCTGAGATGAGGCCGAGAGTGAGCCAAAACGGCCGGGTTCTGGTGGCCTAGATGGCTGACAACATCGGCATCCGTTTGTTGTGTTGGGCGTAGCCTGCTGCGCCCGTCAATATAACCTTTCAGTTAACGGTTGGGCTGCACTGACGTATTCAGAAAAAATCACATCTGACTAGGCTTGCCAAACGGCGTTGGTTTAGCCTTTAACTATTCAGCTATCGGCCATGCCCAGACTTTAGACGGGGTGATGATTTCTGGCAGTGGAATATCCCACTGTTCTACCGGCAGTGTGTCAACCTGCTGACAATCATGCGCTAGCCCAATTGGATAAGTGCCACTGTGTCGCCAGTTTTGTAACGTGCGATCATAAAAACCGCCGCCCATACCGAGCCGCTGACCATGTTGGTCGAATGCCACCAACGGTGTCAATATCACGTCTAACTGATCGGGGGGCAAAACGTGACGCACGTCGAGTATTGGTTCACGAATATTGAACCGATTGTTCACCAGCAATGTGTCGGTAGCGTAACGTAGAAACAGCAAGTGACCGGCGCTAAACGGATGCAATACGGGGAGATAAACCTGTTTGTTCATCTGCCACAGACGTTCTATTAACGGTTGAGTATTGAGTTCACCGTCGAATGACAGGAATGCTGCCACACTGCTTGCCGCGTTAATCTTGGGGTGAGTGGCAATACGATCAGCAATCTGATTGGCAAAATCACGCTGTTGTTCAGCGGATAACGCGCGACGCTGTTGGCGGATTTGGTGACGAATGCGTTGCCGCTGTGCGGCAAACTGAGGCTGGAAAAGCATAGTTTGCATAGCGTGTTGAAATGGGTAACCCCATAAACCGCATGAAGGGAATCTCCGAGATGCCGTCGCAGGCTGTAACCCTTGAACCCATGGTTCAAGGTGAACGTGTTGTCACAATCTTTAGGCTTCTCGGCGAACGAGCATGCGCACCGATCGTGGATCATCACATTCTGTTGGTACTAAATATCGGCTCAGGGGACTGGCCCGCTGGCGAACATCTCAGAGAAATTTTTTACTCATTGCCGAAACCTGCGGTTTCAGCAACTTATGTTATTCGAATTGTGCATCCTGACGGTCAGCGATGCGACCTTGTTCAAGCAGTGCTTGTTCAATGGTCTGTTGCAGCATGCGAATACGTTGTTCCATATTGGCTGCATAATCACGAGTTTTCAAGCGTTCTTGAGCAAGTTCGTGACAAACATTCAACGCGGCGATGAAAACCAGCTGTTCTGTATTTGTGACTTTAGTGCGAACTTTTAGATCTTGCAACCGTTGATTAAGATCGTCTGCTGCCATGTTCAACGCATCTTGTTGCTCTGGCGGACAATTCACTCTTAATGAGCGGCCAAAAATTTGAATATCTACCGGTTGTGCAGACATGCCACCTTCCTGCCTCAATTTCGCGCCCGCTCCGGTCTGTCGAAGCGGGCGTCACTATATATACCCTAGTACCGAGATACAACCCCTTTTTCCAGTACCTGGTTGTAATCTACTGTGTGGCACGTTGCTCGTCAAAAAAGAGTGTTAAAACACGTACAAAACATCATGTTAAACTCAGACGGCGCGGTGTAAACCCACACACATACGGATTATAACTCGCCACTGCGGGGGCGTGCTTATCTGGTATAACCACGGACCTTGGTGGTAGCATAACACGAACTTATCCTGCCAACGATGACGAATACGCATGTCTATACAGAATACATTTCCAAGTTACCAATCTTTGACCGTGGCTCTCAATCAGCAAGCGGTGGCGTTAACCGCAGCTGAAATGCATGGGTTACTTAGCGGTTTGCTGTGTGGTGGCAACCGCGATGCCAGCTGGCAGACGCTGGTGCATGATCTGACCAACGAGGGCGTGGCATTCCCACAGGCGCTCAGCCAGCCGTTGCAGCAACTGTATGACATCACCCGTGAAACACTGGACGATGATGAGTTCATGTTCCAGTTGATGATGCCGGAAGGTGAAGCGGTAACGGTGTTTGAGCGTGCCGATGCGTTGGCCGGTTGGGTCAACCATTTCTTGCTTGGCCTAGGCATGATGCAACCGAAACTGGCGCAGGTGAAGGACGAAGTGGGCGAAGCGATTGACGATCTGCGCAACATTGCGCAACTGGGCTACGACGAAGACGAAGACCAGGAAGAACTGGAACAGTCGTTGGAAGAAGTGGTGGAGTACGTGCGTGTTGCTGCGATTTTATGCCACACAGAATTTAGCCGTCGTCAGCCAACCGCAGCAGAAAATAGCAAACCAACGTTACATTAAGCTAAGCCGCGAGATATCAGCGTATGGGTGGCCGTGAGCAACGGCGAACAGATTTCAGGAGAAGGACATGACTCAGCAGGAATACCACAATCGCCGTCAGGCATTGTTGGCTAAAATGGCGCCAGCTAGCGCGGCGATTATTTTCGCAGCGCCTGAAGCGACGCGCAGTGCAGATTCAGAATATCCTTACCGCCAGAACAGCGATTTTTGGTATCTGACGGGTTTTAACGAGCCGGAAGCGGTACTGATTCTGGTGAAAAGCGACGAAACGCATAACCACAGCGTCTTGTTCAACCGCGTACGCGATCTGACTGCGGAAATCTGGTTTGGTCGTCGCTTGGGGCAAGAGGCCGCGCCGGCCAAACTTGGTGTGGATCGTGCCTTACCGTTTGATGAGATCAACGACCAGTTGCATTTGTTGCTTAATGGACTGGACGTGGTGTACCACGCCCAAGGTGAATACGCTTACGCGGACGATATTTTCTTCGCGGCGTTGGACAGGTTGCGTAAAGGCTTCCGTCAAAACCTACAAGCGCCCACAACCGTCATCGATTGGCGTCCGTGGTTGCACGATATGCGTTTGTTCAAATCGCCAGAAGAAATTGCTGTTATGCGCCGCGCCGGTGAAATCAGCGCGCTGGCGCACACCCGCGCGATGGAAAAATGCCGTCCGGGCATGTTCGAATACCAGTTAGAAGCAGAAATTCATCACGAATTTGCTCGTTTAGGCGCACGGTATCCTTCCTATAACACCATCGTTGGCAGCGGCGAGAATGGTTGCATCCTGCATTACACGGAAAATGAAAGCGAAATGCGCGATGGCGATTTGGTATTGATCGATGCGGGTTGTGAGTATCGTGGTTATGCCGGGGATATTACCCGTACTTTCCCAGTCAATGGTAAGTTTAGTCAGCCGCAGCGTGCGGTATATGACATTGTTCTTGCCTCATTGAACAAAGCGCTGGAGATGTTCAAGCCGGGAATCAGCATTCGCGATGTGAATGAAGAAGTGGTGCGTATTATGGTTAATGGCTTGGTTGAGCTGGGCGTGATGACCGGTGAAGTAGAGCAATTAATTGCTGAACAGGCGCACCGCCAGTTCTTTATGCACGGCCTGAGCCATTGGTTAGGGCTGGATGTGCATGACGTTGGCCATTATGGTTCGCCAAGCCGCGATCGCGTGCTGGAGCCGGGGATGGTACTGACGGTTGAGCCGGGCTTGTATATCGCACCGGATGCCGACGTGCCGCCAGAATACCGCGGTATTGGTATTCGTATTGAAGACGATATTTTGATCACCGCTGACGGTAATGAAAACTTCACCGCCAGTGTGGTGAAAGACGCCGATGCGATCGAAGCGCTGATGGCGGCGGCAAGATAACATGAGCGTAATCATTGTCGGCGGAGGTATGGCTGGTGCGACGTTGGCGTTAGCTATTTCGTCGCTGACTCAAGGAAGGGTTAAGATCGATCTGGTTGAGGCAACTTGCCCGGTGGATCGTTCGCATCCGGGCTTTGACTCGCGGGCAATCGCCCTGGCACAGGGCACCTGTCAGCAATTGACGCGTATCGGCGTCTGGCCTGCGCTACGTGATTGCGCTACGGCAATCACGCATGTACATGTCAGCGACCGCGGTCACGCGGGTTTTGTCAATCTATATGCACAGGACTATCACGTCGAAGCGCTTGGTCAGGTGATTGAGTTACATGATGCTGGTCAGCGATTATTTGCTTTGTTGAACAAGGCGGCGGGCGTGACGGTGCATTGCCCCGCTAAAGTGGTCAACGTACAGCGGAGCGTTGAGCGTGCCGACGTGCAGTTGGATAATGGCCAGCGTCTAAGCGGCCAATTGCTGGTAGCGGCGGACGGTTCGCGTTCAGCGTTGGCACAGGCTTGCCAAGTACAATGGCAGCAGCAGGATTATTCTCAGTTTGCCACTATCGCCAATGTCACTACTGAGCGAGCGCCAGAAGGTCGTGCCTTTGAGCGATTTACCCAACACGGCCCGCTTGCGTTGTTACCCATGTCACAGGGCCGCAGTTCGCTGGTGTGGTGCCATGCGCGAGAAGATCGCGACAAAGTCGATAGCTGGTGCGACGCGCGTTTTCTCAGTGAGTTACAGCAGGCGTTTGGCTGGCGATTAGGCCGCATAGTGAAAGTAGGGCAACGTCATAGTTATCCGCTCAGTTTGTTGACCGCTAACCAGCATGTTACGCATCGGCTGGCGCTGGTGGGGAATGCGGCACAAACGCTGCACCCGATTGCCGGCCAAGGCTTTAATTTAGGCTTGCGCGATGTGATGTCGCTTGCGGAGCAACTTGCCGAAGCGGCGCTGAGCGGTGACGACTTGGGTGCTTATCCGTTACTGAGCCGTTACCAACAACGACGGCAGCAAGACCAACAGGCGACGATCCGTGTAACCGATGGTCTGATCAAACTGTTTGCCAACCGTTATGAACCACTGCTGGTGGGGCGTAATCTCGGTCTGATGGCAATGGAACAGTTGCCGCCGGTGCGTGATGCCTTTGCTAAACGTACGTTAGGATGGGTTGAGCGCTAACCGTAGTGATATTTAACGCGTTTTTAAGGAACTAAGCAGCATGCAATCATTTGATGTGGTTATTGCCGGTGGCGGGATGGTCGGATTGGCGCTAGCCTGCGGCTTGCAGGGCAGTGGTCTGCGTGTCGCGGTGCTCGAGCACCGCCAGCCAGAAATATTGCCACCGCCGCCACAGCCCGCGCTGCGCGTTTCAGCGATCAACACAGCCAGTGAACGTTTGCTACGGCATCTTGGCGTGTGGGATGACATTGTGCACCTGCGGGCGAGTGCCTACAACGCGATGGAAGTGTGGGATCGCGACAGCTTCGGCAAAATCGGTTTCCGTGGTGACGAATGTGGTTACAGCCATTTGGGGCATATCATTGAAAATGATGTGATCCAGCAGGCATTGTGGCAAAAAGCCGCTGGGTTGTCTGACATCACATTGATAACTCCTTCAGCGCTCAAACAGGTAGCTTGGGGAGAAAACGACGCCTTTATAACTCTTGATGATGGCCGAATGTTGAGCGCGCGTTTGGTGGTCGCGGCTGATGGGGCGAATTCGTGGCTGCGTCAGCATGCTGATATTCCGTTGACCTTCTGGGACTACCGCCATAGCGCACTGGTTGCCACTATTCGCACGGAAGAGCCACATTTGGCCACCGCGCGGCAGGTTTTTCATGGCGACGGTATTTTGGCGTTTCTTCCGTTTAGCGATCCGCACTTATGTTCGATTGTTTGGTCGGTCGCGCCGAATGAGGCGGAACGCCTGAAACAGCTCACGCCGGAACAGTTTAACCGTGAGCTAGGCATGACCTTTGATATGCGTCTTGGCGCGTGTTCATTAGAAAGTGAACGGCTAACGTTCCCGCTTATTGGCCGTTACGCGCGTAACTTTGCCGGGCATCGGCTGGCGTTGGTGGGCGATGCGGCACACACCGTGCATCCGTTAGCGGGGCAGGGGGTTAATCTGGGCTTTATGGACGCAGCTGAATTAATTGCTGAACTGAAGCGTTTGCAACGCCAAGGCAAAGATATCGGTCAGCATCTCTATTTGCGCCGCTATGAACGTCGACGTAAACACGGGGCTGCGGTGATGCTGGCCAGTATGCAGGGGTTCCGCGAGCTGTTTGATGGCAACAATCCGGCCAAGAAACTACTGCGTGACGTTGGCTTAAGGTTGGCAGACAGTTTGCCGGGTGTGAAACCAAAACTGGTACGGCAGGCCATGGGGCTGAACGATTTGCCGGCGTGGTTAGCGTAATCGCTGTTTTGATTTTCCCCTGTTGGCCTATTCGGCTCTTCATCCACGCTGCTGTGTTTTGATCCGCAAAACGCAGCAGTACCATCACTTTTCCTTATATTACCTTTCATTTGAAATAATCTAATTTCACGTCATTTTTTGCATTAGTTTTTCTAATTCGTGGTGCATTAGTCGAAAGTCATATTTCCGCCTGTCTGGGCGTATTTGTTATATAACATCGGTATTTTACCGTTTTAATTGTTAATTTTGTGCCTTGAGGCGCATTTTTTTAGTGAAAAACTCTGCACACTGACGCGGCATTTTTGCGCCCTTATATCGTTTCGCGCCTATTTTAACTTATGGTTAATCAGGCCGTTCGGTGGTAAGTTCGAGTGAAAGGTATCGTTTGCGTCGCGAGAGTTGTCAGCATTTTTCGGCACGTTCAGCGCGATGTTTAATACCCGAAGTTATTTGAGAGCCGCGACGGTGGCTTGAATGATTTCGGGGATATTGCGGAGAGATAAAATGGCAAAGCAAACCCCACTGTACGACCAGCACGTGGCGTGCGGCGCGCGCATGGTCGACTTTCATGGCTGGATGATGCCATTACACTATGGCTCCCAGATTGATGAACACCATGTAGTGCGTCAGGATGCGGGTATGTTCGATGTTTCTCACATGACTATCGTTGATCTCCATGGTGCCCGTACTCGTGAGTTTTTACGTTATCTATTGGCCAACGATGTTGCCAAACTGACTCAACCCGGCAAAGCGTTGTACACCGGCATGCTGAATGCCTCTGGTGGTGTGATTGACGATCTGATCGTGTATTTCCTCACAGAAGATTATTTCCGCTTGGTGGTGAACTCCGCTACCCGCGACAAAGATCTGGCATGGATCGAACAGCACGCCGCGCCGTACAGCGTTGAACAGGTGGTGCGTGACGATCTGGCTCTGATTGCCGTGCAAGGTCCGCAAGCTAAAGCGCGCGCTGCGACCGTGTTTAGCGCTGAGCAGAAACAAGCTGTTGAAGGTATGAAGCCATTTTTTGGCGTGCAAGCGGGTGAACTGTTTATTGCCACCACCGGGTATACCGGCGAGGCTGGCTATGAAATTGCGCTGCCGAAAGAGCAGGTTGCCGATATTTGGCAACAACTGCTGGCCGCGGGCGTTAAACCGGCCGGGTTGGGTGCGCGTGACACGCTGCGTTTGGAAGCTGGTATGAATTTATACGGGCAAGAGATGGATGAAGGCGTTTCGCCACTGGCGGCGAATATGGGCTGGACCATTGCCTGGGAACCGCAGGATCGTCAGTTTATTGGCCGTGACGCACTGGAACAGCAACGTGAACAGGGCACCGAACAACTGGTCGGCTTGATCATGACTGAAAAAGGCGTATTACGTAATGAGCTGCCGGTTCATTTTACGGACGCAGCCGGTCAGACGCACGAAGGGCACATCACCAGCGGTTCGTTTTCTCCAACGCTCGGTTTTAGCATTGCGTTAGCGCGCGTGCCGATGGGGATTGGTGAACGCGCCATCGTGCAGATCCGTAACCGTGAAATGCCGGTCAGCGTCACCAAGCCAGGCTTTGTAAGATCCGGTAAGTCACTAATTAATTAATATTATCGATTAAATTCCCAATGAATTTCGCGTTGCTGCCGACAACGCTGCGGAGTGAAAGACGGCGGGAAAATTTAAGGAGTAGCGGGCGATGAGCAATGTACCAACAGAGTTGAAATACGCAACCTCTCATGAATGGGTGCGCGATGAAGGTAATGGTGAATACGTGGTAGGGATCACCGAACATGCCCAGGAACTGTTGGGTGATATGGTATTTGTCGATTTGCCGGAAGTCGGCTCCATTGTCGGCGCGGGTGACGACTGCGCGGTCGCGGAGTCAGTGAAAGCCGCATCTGATATTTATGCGCCCATCAGCGGTGAAATTCTGGCGGTCAATGATGCATTGGATAGTTCACCGGAGTTGGTAAACAGTGAGCCATACGGCGAAGGCTGGCTGTTCCGTATAAAAGCCTCCGATGCGACTGAACTTGGCAAGCTACTGGATGCCGCCGGTTATCAGGCATCGATAGACGAGTAAGTACCTCCGCGCCTCAGACCTGTCGGCTGGGGCGTTTTTAGTGATAGATCGCGCTATATCCCGTACCACCTCAGCATTCAGGAATGTGTAGCAATGACTCAGACACTCAGCCAACTTGAACACAGCGAAGCGTTCATCGAACGCCACATCGGCTCTTCTGCGCAACAACAGCAGGCGATGCTGGAAGCGGTGGGCGCCAGCTCGCTCAGCGCGCTGATCCAACAGATTGTGCCTGCCGATATCCAACTGCCGGGGCCACCGCCGGTCGGTGACGCAGCCACTGAACATCAGGCATTAGCCGAATTGAAGGCGATTGCCGGTCAGAATCAACGTTACAAATCCTATATTGGCATGGGGTATAGCTCGGTACTGACACCGCCGGTGATCCTGCGCAATATGCTGGAAAACCCAGGTTGGTACACCGCTTATACGCCTTATCAGCCGGAGGTATCGCAAGGGCGTCTTGAAGCGTTACTCAACTTCCAAACCGTTACGCTGGATCTGACGGGGCTCGATCTGGCTTCCGCTTCGTTATTGGATGAAGCGACCGCCGCCGCTGAAGCGATGGCGCTGGCTAAGCGTGCCAGTAAATTAAAAGACGCTAATCGTTTCTTTGTGGCTGACGATGTACATCCGCAAACGCTGGACGTGGTGCGTACCCGTGCCGAAACCTTCAATTTTGAAGTGATTGTCGATAAGGCCGAGAAAGTCCTTGAGTTGGAAGGCGTGTTTGGCGTGCTGTTGCAACAGATTGGCACCACCGGCGAGCTGCATGATTACAGCCAACTGCTGGCTGAACTGAAATCACGCAAGATCATTACCAGTGTGGCTGCCGACATGATGGCATTGGTACTGCTAACGGCGCCGGGCAAACAGGGCGCTGACGTCGTGTTTGGTTCTGCGCAACGCTTTGGCGTGCCAATGGGCTACGGCGGCCCGCATGCGGCATTTTTTGCTTGTCGTGATGAATTTAAACGTTCCATGCCGGGGCGCATTATCGGCGTTTCCCGCGATGCGGCCGGTAACACCGCCCTGCGTATGGCGATGCAGACTCGCGAGCAACACATCCGCCGCGAAAAGGCCAATTCGAACATTTGTACCTCGCAGGTTCTGCTGGCTAACATCGCCAGCCTGTACGCGGTGTACCACGGGCCACAAGGTCTGCAACGTATTGCCGGGCGTATTCATCGTCTGACAGATATTCTGGCCGCAGGTTTGCAACAGGCGGGTTTATCGCTTCGTCATAGCACTTGGTTCGATACTTTGACCGTTGAAGTCAAAGATAAAGCGGCGGTACTGGATCGCGCCCTAAGTTTTGGCCTGAACCTGCGCACGGATATTCATGGCGCAGTGGGTATCACATTGGACGAAGCCACTTCGCGCGAAGATGTGCAAACGCTGTTTGCCGTATTGGCCGGTGACGATCACGGGTTGGACATTGACGCGTTGGACGCAATGGTGAACCAAGCGAGTGCGTCGATCCCTGCGGCAATGCTGCGCCAGGATCCGATTCTGACCCATCCGGTGTTTAACAGTTACCACAGTGAAACCGAAATGATGCGCTATATGCATCGTTTAGAGCGAAAGGATCTGGCGTTGAATCAGGCGATGATCCCGCTGGGTTCCTGTACCATGAAACTGAACGCGGCGGCAGAGATGATCCCGATCACCTGGCCTGAGTTCTCTGATATGCATCCGTTCTGCCCGGCGGAACAGGCTGCCGGCTATCAGCAAATGATCGGTCAGCTTTCACAATGGTTGGTGCAACTGACCGGGTACGATGCGGTGTGTATGCAGCCAAATTCAGGGGCGCAAGGCGAATACGCAGGTCTGTTGGCGATTCGTCGCTATCATGAAAGCCGTAATGAAGCAGGGCGCCACGTGTGTCTGATCCCAAGTTCGGCACACGGCACTAACCCGGCATCGGCTCAAATGGCGGGTATGAGTGTGGTGGTGGTGGCCTGCGATAAGAATGGCAACATCGATTTGCACGATCTTCGCGTAAAAGCAGAACAGGCTGGCGAAGAGCTGTCCTGCATTATGGTGACTTATCCGTCTACCCACGGCGTGTATGAAGAAACCATTCGTGAAGTGTGTCAGATCGTTCATCAATTCGGCGGTCAGGTTTACCTTGATGGCGCGAACATGAATGCGCAGGTCGGCATCACTACGCCGGGTTACATTGGCGCAGATGTGTCGCACCTTAATCTACATAAAACCTTCTGTATTCCGCACGGCGGCGGTGGCCCTGGCATGGGGCCTATCGGCGTGAAAGCGCATTTGGCGCCGTTTGTTCCTGGCCACAGCGTGGTGCAAATTGACGGCGTGACCACGCAGCAAGGCGCTGTTTCTGCGGCACCTTTTGGCAGTGCGTCGATTCTGCCAATCAGTTGGATGTATATCCGCATGATGGGTGCCGAAGGGCTGAAACAAGCCAGCCAAGTGGCGATTTTAAACGCTAACTACATCGCAACGCGCCTGAAAGATGCGTATCCCGTTTTGTATACCGGCCGCGATCATCGTGTGGCGCACGAATGTATTCTGGACATTCGTCCTCTGAAAGAGGAAACCGGTATTAGCGAAATGGATATTGCCAAGCGTTTGATTGATTATGGCTTCCATGCGCCAACCATGTCTTTCCCGGTCGCGGGTACGCTGATGGTGGAACCAACCGAATCGGAAAGCAAAGTAGAACTGGATCGTTTCATTGATGCGATGCTGGCGATCCGTGCGGAAATTGACCGTGTTAAACAGGGTGAATGGCCGCTAGACGATAACCCGCTGGTTAATGCGCCACACATACAGGCGGAGTTGGTCAGCGATTGGCAGCATGCGTATAGTCGTGAGCTGGCGGTATTCCCATCGGCGGCGGTACGTGAGAATAAATATTGGCCGACCGTGAAGCGTCTTGACGATGTTTACGGCGACCGTAATCTGTTCTGCTCCTGCGTACCGATGAGCGAATACCAATAACGCGTTCGGCACGGTAGGTTATCAAGGGACACTGCAACTGCCGTGTCCCTTTGTTATTTTTGACGTTGTATGCCAGATGAACGCGTGTTCTTCATGAGGAATGAATAGGGTAAAGAGTCAATTGCCGATGCAACGCGGTGGCCAGCCTGAAGAGGTCGCGCAGGCGATAGCTTGGTTGCTGTCTGAAGCGGCGTCTTACGTGACTGGCAGTATTATCGATGCTGCCGGTGGGCGTTAACGGCAGAGGGATCTTATCGCCGGGCAGGCAGCCCGGCATGCGCTTTACTTCAACCAGCCTTTACGCTGCGCTTCATGTAGGTGATGTGATAAATGTTGCCACAATTCGGGGTAGACCTCGGCAATCATCGCATTACGTGCCAGAACCTGTTGCAGAGTGATGTTGTTTTCTACCCAACTCTGACCTTCGTTATGCAGGTTCATCAGCATTGGCATTGTACGATCCAGAACCAAAGCAAAGCGGGCATCGGCACTTTCACCGTCTTCATACTCCTGCCATAGCGCGGCGAAATACTCACGCTGCGGTGCTGGCAACATGCCGAACAGACGGCGGGCAGCGACAACTTCTTGATCGTGGATAGCCGCACGCGCAGCCAGATCGTACACCAACACATCGCCAGCATCGATTTCGACAATGTCATGAAGCAAAGCCATTTGAATTACACGCTGAATATCAACGTCGTCACCAGCATAGGGCGCAAGGCTCATGGCGGCGATAGCGAAGTGCCAGCTGTGTTCGGCAGAGTTTTCTTGACGCTGGGTACCCAGCACTTTAGTACGGCGCTGGACGCTTTTAAGTTTATCGATTTCCATCAGGAACTGGATGACTTGGGTCATGGAGCCAAATTCTAACGCGGGTACGGCAGATGACATGATACAGCCTCGGTAGTCGTTGAGTTTAAAGCTCGTCGATTGTAGACCACCGAAAGGAAGATTTCGATGTTTGCGCATGTGTTACATGCTTTCACAGTTTTATTTTAGCGTACACGTGTACACTGGAATTATTCTCAGTTAAGCTGATTTGTGGAAGTTTCGAGCAAGTTAGCGTCGTTTTGAGGGTGTCAGCGTTATGGGAAATGCGGGTGAAGTAAAAACCGAGGCAGATAAACTTGCCAATACGGCTTATCCGTGGGCGGAAGAGATTGCCAATAGTATCAGCCACGGTATTGGATTGGTTTTCGGTATTGTTGGGTTGGTATTGCTGCTGCTCCAGGCAACAGACACTGGTGCTGGGGTGACCGCTATCACTAGCTATAGTTTGTATGGCGGCAGTATGATCCTGCTCTATTTGGCCTCAACGCTTTATCACGCCATTCCCCATCAGAAAGCGAAGCACTGGTTGAAAAAGATTGACCACTGTGCGATTTATCTTTTGATTGCGGGCACGTATACGCCGTTTTTGCTGGTGGGGTTGGATTCACCGTTGGCGCGCGGTTTGATGGTAGTGATTTGGGGATTAGCGCTGTTTGGGGTGATCTTCAAGTTGGCCTTTGCACATCGCTTTGAGGCGTTGTCGTTGGTGACCTATTTGACGATGGGTTGGCTGTCGTTGATCGTCATTTACCAACTGGCGACCCGTTTAGACATGAGGGGCGTCACGTTGCTGGCTGTTGGCGGCGTGGTGTACACCTTAGGGGTGATTTTCTACGCATCGAAACGCTTTCGTTTTGGCCACGCGATTTGGCACGGCTTTGTACTCGGCGGTAGCGTGTGTCACTTCATGGCGATTTACTTGTACGTCTAAGATCAATGCCGCGGTATTTTCGCGCTAGCGTATGGTTGATCGTAGCGCGAAATAAGCTGAGGACATCGGCGTCGCCCGGTGAGAGAAATATCGGCTAACCAGCCGTCATGGCGAATCATGACAGCGTGTTTGATCGCTCTAGTTGCCCAAGCAGAGCGCACCGAACAGCGTTTGGGTTGCTGACTCGGCACGCTCTCTCATTTCTGATCTGATTGGTAGCCTGTGTTCGGCTCCTTTTTACTTCTCTTCAACCAGTGAATACGGTAATGGCTTGATGGCCAGTTCGCTGGTGGTATCTTCACGCACGCGCAGGATGCTGTCAGCGGCCAGATCGTTATTCAACACGGCTTGTACCCATAACGTACCATCGGCTAATTGGCTCGCGGCTAGCACGGTGCCGGTACGCCGCCAGTTATCACCCAGCTTCAATTCTAGATCTTCTGCGGCAGCAGGGATGCGAGCACCTTTACCCACCAGCCAATATAAAGCGCGCTTATTGGCACCACGGAATTTGGCGCGAGCCACCATTTCCTGCCCGGCATAACAACCTTTGCTAAAACTGATGCCGTCTAACGCTTGCAGGTTGGTGGCCTGCGGGATCAACTGCGCACTGTTTGGGGTATCAATAATCGGATAACCGGCTTCGATGTCTAGTGTCAGCCATTGCTGGCTATCATTCAGCTCGGCTTGTTCTTGCAATGTGTTTGCCAGTTGTGCTGCAACCTTGGCGGTGGTCACCAGCAGGAAACGCTCAGCCGGTTGGCTGAAATGCAGCAGCGTGGTGTCACCATCATGTGTGACCGGGTGTTCTGCATCAGGAAGTTGAACAAATATGCCCGCCAATGCGGCGCGCGCTTGGAACCCGGCGACGCCCAGCAAGACTGCGTCATTATTGGCAGCGATGGTGACTTTCGAGAACACCGCATATTTTTTGATTTCTGCCAATTGGCTATCCAGCACACTGCGACGTTGCAGATAGGCAAACCCTTCACCTTGCTGGAATAACCGCAGGTTGCTCCACATCTTGCCTTTGGCATCGCAATGGCCACACAGCACGTGCTGATCGGCCGCCAGTTTTTCGATGTCCGCGGTCACTTGGCCTTGCAAGTATTTCACCGTATCCGCGCCATTTAGCGTGACCAATGCCCAGTCTTCCAGCGAAATCAGCGTTAATGGCAGGTGGGAAGCGGCAGAGGGATGACGAGGTGGAAAAGGAATGTTGAACGCCATGAGTTCGATCCTGATTAACGTTATTCTTACCAAAGAAGTTGGTCTTCCATGGTAAAAGAGGCAGCAGGCTTTGCAAGCAGTTATTCATCGACCGCACTTTTTTTGATATTTAGCGCTTAATTCTGCTTTCAACCGAGAACATTCTTTCCGACGAGTGTGTCAAATTGTTACTCTAGGCGCTGCCGAATGACGTTATGCTTACATGCTAATTGTTAATCAACGGAATTATATCGATCATGTGTTGCCATACATGTGAAGGTAATCCTTACGCAAGTATTGCCGCGCTAAAGCCACGTAGAACAGAGGTTAGTCATAACAACATGGATATTAATAATAAAGCACGTATTCACTGGGCTTGCCGCCGCGGGATGCGCGAGTTGGACATTTCGATCATGCCGTTTTTCGAGTACGAGTACGATTCGCTGAGTGATGAAGATAAAGCGTTGTTTATTCGCTTGCTTGAGTGTGATGATCCAGATTTATTCAACTGGTTAATGAATCATGGCGCTCCGCAGGACAGTGAATTGCAGAGAATGGTGACCTTGATCCAGACGCGAAATAAAGACCGTGGCCCAGTGGCGATGTAATGTACGTATCTCTTGGCGCACCCAGTTAATCTCGTTATTAGCCCATGGTGCGCTGATTCTGCTGATCTTGATTTCGCCTTGGCCGGAAGGTTACGGCCCCATTTGGTTGATACTGCTGACGCTGGTGGTGTTTGAATGCATTCGCAGCCAAAAACGTATTGCTTCGCATCAGGGTGAGTTGCATGTGCTTAGTGTGGCGCGGCACATTGTGTGGGAAGGTAAAGAATGGCGGATTATTGGCCGTCCGTGGATGCCACATTATGGCATTATGCTGAAATTACAGCCATTGGATAACCAAAAATCTCGTCGGATGTGGCTAGCCTCCGATTGCATGAGAAAAGCCGATTGGCGGCAATTACGCCAACACTTGTTGTTCCCATCGGCGGGTGATGAGGAGTCTTAATCAAACCATGTTTTGGCGGGCGGCGAATCGGGTGCGATGAATCTGAACGGTATAAACCGAATCCGTAAGGCGCGTGAGCCGCGCCTCGATTAGCGAGTTTACAGCAGCGGTTCCATTTCCAACAAAATTTGCTCACACCACTGTTGCAGACGATCATCGCTCATCTCATACTGATTCACTTCGTCTAGCGCCAGGCCGACAAAATGCGAGCCATCAGCGGTCAGTGGTTTTGGGCTGGTAAACTCAAACCCAGCGATCGGCCAGAAACCGATGAACTGTACGCCGAGCGGTTTGAGCTGATCATGCAACATGCCGAGTGCATCGAGAAACCATTCGCCATAGCCGAGTTGGTCGCCCATGCCGTACATAGCGACAATTTTGCCCTGTAAATCCAGTTCGCTGAGCTGTGGCCAGATGGCTTCCCAGTCTTCCTGTAGCTCACCGAAATCCCAAGTAGGAATACCGAGGATGAGCACGGAATAGTCTTCCATCCGTTTGGGGGAGACGTCTTTCAGATTGTGCAGGTCGACCAGATCTTCACCTAGAATCTCACGGATTTTTTCCGCAGCCATTTCGGTGTAGCAGGTGCTGGAGCCGTAAAATAGACCAATCTTCATGTTTAAACCGTTATGTACCGTTCGTGAAATGGCAACGAGTGTACCAGATTTACGCGGGCTTAAGGCATAATGACCTAAGGTGTAACCGTAACCAAGAGAGGGGGACGTGCAACAGCAAGACAATGCGCTGATTGAGCAATTTTTGGATGCGCTGTGGCTTGAACGTAACCTAGCGGAAAATACGTTGGCCTCTTACCGGCTGGATTTGCAAGCGCTGGTTAGCTGGCTGGCGCAGCAGAGCCGCAGTTTATTACAGGCCAACGCGCTGGATCTGCAAGCGTTTCTCGCCGAGCGGGTAGAGGGGGGCTACAAGGCGAGCAGTTCGGCGCGCCTGTTAAGTGCCATGCGTCGCCTGTATCAATATTTGAACCGCGAGAACATGCGAGCCGACGACCCGACCGCGTTACTCGCGTCGCCCAAACTGCCGCAACGGTTGCCGAAGGATTTGAGTGAAGCGCAAATCGAAGCGCTGCTGCAGGCACCGTGTGTCGAGCAACCGTTAGAGTTACGTGACAAAGCGATGCTGGAAGTCCTTTACGCCACCGGTTTGCGTGTTACCGAATTGGTGAGTCTCAGCATTAGCGATGTCAGCCTGCGTCAAGGCGTGGTACGCGTGATCGGTAAAGGCAACAAAGAGCGGTTGGTACCGCTAGGCGAAGAAGCGGTTTATTGGATCGAGAATTATTTGGAGCACGGGCGGCCATGGTTGGTGAACGGGCAGGCGCTTGACGTCATGTTTCCAAGCCAACGTTGCCAACAAATGACACGTCAGACGTTCTGGCATCGCATTAAACACTATGCGATCCTTGCCGGTATTGATAGTGAGCGCTTGTCTCCACACGTTTTACGACACGCATTCGCCACCCATTTGCTGAACCACGGTGCCGATCTTCGTGTCGTACAGATGTTACTGGGGCATAGCGACCTCTCAACTACGCAAATTTATACACATGTAGCAACTGAACGATTGAAACAGCTACATCAACAGCATCACCCGCGCGCCTGATGTGCCGGGTTTGAAAGGAATGGAAGAATGAAGAAAGGTTTAATGCTGCTCTCTTTGTTGGTAGCTTCAATGGCTAGCGCTGCGCACGCTGATGATGCGGTAATTAAAAAAGCGCTGGGTAGCTTGGGTATCCAGCAGTCAGAGGTACAACCCTCACCGGTCGCTGGTCTGAAAACCGTGTTGACCGAAAACGGTGTGTTGTATGTGTCGGAAGACGGAAAACACATCCTGCAAGGTCCATTGTATGATGTCAGCGGCAAGCAGCCTGTCAACGTGACCAACCAAATGTTAGTCACCAAACTGGCAGCGTTGAAAGATCAGATGATCGTTTACAAAGCCCCAAAAGAAAAGCACGTAATTACGGTGTTTACCGATATCACCTGTGGTTACTGCCATAAGCTGCATCAGCAGATGAAAGAATATAACGATCTTGGGATCACCGTGCGTTACTTGGCATTCCCTCGTCAGGGGCTGAGCTCGCAGGCAGAAAAAGACATGCAATCGATCTGGTGTACAGCCGATAAAGCCAAAGCATTTGACATGGCAATGAAAGGCGATGAGATTTCACCGGCGACGTGTAAGACTGACATCAGCAAACATTATGCGCTGGGTGTGCAGTTCGGTATTCAAGGTACTCCGGCGATAATCCTCGAAAATGGCATGTTGATCCCTGGTTATCAGGGGCCGAAAGAGATGGCGGCTATGCTGGATGCGCATCAGGCCGCGACAAAAGCCGGTGGTTAATCGCTGGTGAGTATTAAAACCCAATTACGCCGTCGTGAGACGGCGGATGAACGTCATCTGCCTGCGACTTTACATCCGTTGCTGCGCCGCTTGTACGCTCTACGTGGAGTGCAAGGGGAGCAGGAGCTGGAACGCAGTGTGAAAGGCATGCTGCCATGGCAGCAACTGGAGGGTATCGACACCGCCGTCGCTATTTTGCAGCAGGCGCTGGCCGATGGCCGTCGTATCATGGTGGTAGGGGATTTTGACGCCGACGGAGCTACCAGCACGGCGCTAACGGTACTGGCGCTGCGTAGTATGGGCGGTAGTGATGTGCATTATCTGGTGCCCAACCGTTTCGAGGACGGCTACGGCTTGAGTCCAGAGGTGGTTGAGCAGGCGGATGCGCGTGGTGCAGCGCTGATTGTCACCGTGGATAATGGCATTTCCTCTCATGCTGGTGTGGATGTGGCGCATGGTAAAGGCATGCAGGTGATTGTGACCGATCACCACCTACCGGGTGATGTGTTGCCAACCGCAGATGCGATCGTTAATCCGAATTTACGTGGCTGTGCGTTTCCTTCCAAATCGTTAGCGGGTGTTGGCGTCGCGTTTTATCTAATGTTGGCGTTACGGGCGCGTCTACGCGAGGCTGGCTGGTTTGAACTGCGGCAGTTGATCATGCCGAATTTAGCCGAATTGCTAGATTTAGTGGCGTTGGGAACGGTGGCAGATGTGGTGCCGCTTGACGCGAATAATCGTATTTTAGTGTACCAGGGCTTGAACCGCATTCGCGCTGGTAAGTGTCGCCCGGGCATCCGTGCATTACTCGAGGTGGCAAACCGAGACGCGCGAACATTGGCCGCTAATGATCTGGGGTTCGCACTTGGGCCACGGTTGAATGCTGCCGGTCGATTAGATGATATGTCGATAGGGGTCGCGTTACTGCTGAGTGATGACATTGCGCAGGCGCGCATGCTGGCCAACGATCTCGATGCGCTTAACCTAACGCGTCGCGAAATCGAGCAGGGTATGCAGGTAGAAGCGCTGCAATTGTGCGATCAACTCGAACGTACCCGTACGGCGCTGCCTTACGGTTTGGCGATGTATCACCCAGAGTGGCATCAGGGGGTGGTAGGGATTCTGGCTTCGCGTATTAAAGAACGCTTTCACCGCCCGGTAATTGCCTTTGCGCCTGCGGGTGACGGTATTCTGAAAGGATCGGGGCGTTCGATAGCCGGTCTACATATGCGAGACGCGCTGGAGCGTTTGGACTGCCTCAACCCCGGCTTGATGATAAAGTTTGGCGGCCATGCAATGGCGGCGGGGTTGTCGTTGGAAGAGGCTAAATTTGACGAGTTTCGCCAGCGGTTTGGTGATTTGGTTGGCGAATGGCTCGATCCGGCGATGCTGGAAGGGGTCATCTGGTCTGACGGTGAGTTGGCAATGCAGGAGTTGACGTTAGAAACGGCGGAGTTACTGCGCGAAGGTGGCCCGTGGGGGCAGGCGTTCCCAGAACCGACGTTTGACGGGAAATTCCGTATTTTGCAACAGCGGTTGGTGGGTGAAAAACACCTGAAACTGATGGTCGAACCGATCGGCGGAGGGCCATTACTTGACGGTATTGCTTTCAACGTAGACACCACGCTGTGGCCTGATAGTAGCGTTCGCGAAGTGGAGCTGGCCTATAAGCTCGACGTTAACGAATATCGCGGTAACCGTAATGTACAGTTATTGATTCAGCATCTTTGGCCATATTAAATCAATGCGGGTGCGCTCTTGGGCGCACCTTTGCATTTTATTGGTAAAGCACATCTGCGGTGTGGGCAGCGATAAATCATTTCACATGAAACTGCGCTCCCGGCGCGCGATAAGTTGCGTACTAACCTATCCCGAACCGATTTATCATCATCTATCTACATGTTTTTCTCTTAGTAATTGATGGTGATTTTTGCGGTTGCCGCTATGCCGTCACTCTAATTTTTTAGGGTATATAATCTGGAACCCAGATCCGCTAGAATTACCGGTTCCATGGCATCCCGCCATTGACAACATTCAACGTAAGAACGCGAAAATCATGTTTGAAATTAACCCGGTAAAAAACCGAATTCAGGACCTGTCCGAGCGGACAGCCGTTCTTAGGGGGTATCTTTGACTATGATGCCAAGAAAGAACGCCTAGAAGAAGTCAACGCCGAGCTGGAACAGCCGGACGTATGGAACGAACCTGAGCGCGCACAGGCGCTAGGTAAAGAGCGTTCCGCACTTGAAGCCATCGTTGAAACCATCGACAACCTGACTCAAGGTGAAGAAGATGTGAGCGGCCTGCTTGAACTGGCGGTTGAAGCCGACGATGAAGAAACCTTTAACGAAGCGGTGGTTGAGCTTGATCAACTGATCGTTAAGCTGGAACAATTAGAATTCCGTCGTATGTTCTCTGGTGAATACGACAGTGCTGACTGCTACTTAGACATTCAGGCGGGTTCTGGCGGCACGGAAGCACAGGATTGGGCCAGCATGCTGCTGCGTATGTATCTGCGCTGGGCTGAGGCCAAAGGTTTCAAGACAGAAGTGATTGAAGAGTCTGATGGTGATGTCGCGGGGTTGAAATCCGCCACCATTAAAATTATCGGCGACTATGCGTTTGGCTGGTTGCGTACTGAAACCGGCGTGCATCGCCTAGTACGTAAAAGCCCGTTCGATTCAGGCGGCCGTCGTCATACCTCATTCAGCTCTGTATTTGTCTACCCGGAAGTGGATGAAGATATCGATATCGACATCAACCCGGCGGATCTACGCATCGACGTTTACCGCGCTTCCGGTGCCGGTGGTCAGCACGTCAACAAAACCGAGTCAGCGGTACGTATTACCCACTTACCGACCAACATCGTGGTTCAGTGTCAGAACGATCGTTCACAGCATAAGAACAAGGATCAAGCATTCAAACAGCTAAGAGCCAAGCTGTATGAATATGAGATGCAAAAGAAAAATGCTGATAAACAGGCGCTGGAAGACAATAAGTCCGATATCGGCTGGGGTAGCCAAATCCGTTCTTATGTACTGGATGATTCCCGTATCAAGGATTTGCGCACCAACGTTGAAACGCGTAACACGCAGGCCGTACTGGATGGCGACCTAGATAAATTCATTGAGGCAAGTTTGAAAGCCGGGTTATGAGGAACAGAAATGTCTGAGCAACAATCACAGGGCGCCGATCAGGCGTTGGATCTCAACAACGAGCTGCAGTCACGCCGCGAAAAGCTGGCAGCGCTGCGCGAGAACGGCATTGCGTTCCCGAATGATTTCCGTCGTGACACCACGTCCGATAAGCTGCACGCCGAATACGACAGCAAAGAAAACGAAGAGTTGGAAGCGCTGGGTGTAGAAGTCACTGTCGCTGGCCGTATGATGACGCGCCGCATTATGGGCAAAGCGTCATTTGTGACGCTGCAAGACGTGGGTGGCCGCATTCAGTTGTACGTGGCGCGTGACGATCTGGCGGAAGGTGTCTACAACGAGCAGTTCAAAAAGTGGGATTTGGGCGATATCCTTGGCGCGCGCGGCAAGCTGTTCAAAACCAAGACCGGCGAATTGTCGATCCATTGCACCGAACTGCGTCTGTTGACCAAAGCCCTGCGTCCGTTGCCGGATAAGTTCCATGGCCTGGCCGATCAGGAAACCCGTTATCGTCAGCGCTATCTGGATTTGATCGCCAACGAAGAATCACGCAATACCTTTAAAGTGCGTTCGCAGATTATGTCGGGCATTCGTAATTTTATGGTTGGCCGTGGCTTCATGGAAGTTGAAACCCCAATGATGCAGGTGATCCCAGGCGGCGCGTCGGCACGTCCGTTCATCACGCATCATAATGCGCTCGACATTGATATGTACCTGCGTATTGCACCTGAGCTGTATTTAAAGCGGCTGGTGGTGGGGGGCTTCGAACGCGTATTCGAAATCAACCGTAACTTCCGTAATGAAGGCGTTTCTCCGCGTCATAACCCAGAGTTCACGATGATGGAACTCTATATGGCTTACGCGGATTATAAAGATCTGATCGAATTGACCGAATCGCTGTTCCGTACACTGGCGCAAGATGTGTTGGGTAACACGGCAGTACAGTATGGCGATGAAGTGTTTGATTTCGGGAAGCCTTTTGAAAAGCTGACGATGCGTGAAGCGATCAAAAAATACCGTCCAGAAACAGAAATGGCCGATTTGGATGATTTTGATAAAGCTAAAGCGATCGCCGAGTCTATTGGTATTAAAGTCGAGAAGAGCTGGGGTCTGGGTCGTGTTGTGACTGAAATTTTTGAGGAAACAGCCGAAAGCCATCTGATTCAGCCAACATTCATTACTGAATACCCAGCAGAAGTGTCACCACTGGCACGTCGTAACGATGAGAACCCGGAAATCACCGATCGCTTTGAATTCTTCATCGGTGGCCGCGAAATCGGTAATGGTTTCTCCGAGTTAAACGATGCTGAAGATCAGGCACAGCGTTTTGCTGATCAGGTAGCGGCGAAAGATGCGGGTGATGACGAAGCCATGTTCTACGACGAAGATTATGTGACGTCTTTGGAGCACGGTTTACCGCCAACGGCTGGCTTGGGTATCGGTATCGACCGTATGGTGATGCTGTTCACTAACAGCCATACTATTCGTGACGTGATCCTGTTCCCTGCGATGCGTCCGACTAAGTAAGCGTTGTTCATGACAAAGCCGGTGTGGGCGACTACACCGGCTTTTTATGTGCGTTAAGCGAGTAAGACGAACTAACCGCTTAAAACAGCAGCAATTTTGCGTTAACTCCACTTGCCCAGCGGCGATAACCGGTTATAATGCCAATCGCACACCATAGCGGGTGTAGTTCAATGGTAGAACGGCAGCTTCCCAAGCTGCATACGAGGGTTCGATTCCCTTCACCCGCTCCAAAATCTTTTCCTAACGTCTTGCATATCCTCACCAGATACTTAAACATTTCGCATCAAAACCCCAATCTTAATATATAGTTAACCTTATATCGGCCACGGCTATCATCCTGAAAATCTCCTTGTTTTTGACTGACCCTTCGCAAGTGGTAGTATAGGCGCTCTTCACGCGCTTCTAGCGTAATAGCGTACCGATATAGCAGATTGAGGTCAGGTTGTGAGCAGAGGAAGCAATACAAAGTGGTGGCATCGTGTGGCGGTGTGTTTGACGCTCAGCCTGCTGCTAGCGGGATGCTCCGGGAAAAACACCTACAATCGCGATTACGATAAACTGCCGAAAGGCAGCTACAACGGAAAAACCTATACGGTCAAAGGCGGTGATACGCTGTATTACATTGCATGGATCACTGACAATGAAGTCAGTGAGTTGGCGCGGATGAATAAGATTCGTCCCCCTTATCGATTGGCTGTCGGCCAAAAACTCAAAGTAGCATCGAGTGCGCCATCGAAACAGACTACGGGTAACCGCAAGTCGAGTGGTGGTGCTACAGGCAATGTATTGGCTAAATCTCCACCGCCAGGCATATCACGTTGTTGGCATTGGCCGACCAGCGGTAAACTTATCGTCAAATTCTCAACCGCAGACGGTGGGAACAAAGGGATCGATCTCGCAGGGAGCCGTGGTCAGCCCGTCTACGCATCGGCGAATGGTAAAGTCGTTTACGTCGGCAACCAACTGCGTGGTTATGGAAATTTGATCATGATTAAGCATGGGCAAGATTTCATCACTGCGTATGCCCATAACGACAGTACATTGGTACGTAATGGCCAAACGGTGAAAGCCGGGCAGAAAATAGCCACCATGGGCAGCAGCGGTACTAACTCGGTGCGATTGCATTTCCAAATTCGTTATCGCGCCACGGCGTTGGATCCATTACGTTATCTGCCGCCTCAGGGGCATTCGCCCTCTTGTTAACACGATAGCGGGCAAGGCATCGTCACCCTTCAGACTGCTGTCAAAGCCTCTAATTAGAGAAAGCGTGCAAAATGGGGTGTAGCGGCTTGCCGCTGGAGTGCCTCTCGGTGCGCTAGACATGAGAATTTCCGGACGTTGTAATCAACCTAAAACCACTTCTAAGCAGGTGGTTTTTTACTTTTTATCTAGCAATACAGACAGATGCTCAGGATGAAATGCATTCATTCAGCTAATGTATTCGTCCATTTAATAAAGCGTAAACCGGGTGGCTGGAGAAAATTGCTGATAACTTAATGAGAAGCGATTCAACGTTCTTTTTTTGCTTCGTGTTTGTGTCTTGCGCTAAGTGTGCTGAGTCTGTATCCAACTTTTAGCATTGTTTTAGTGAAGAGTAGAAAAACCCAGAAGTGGTCGGATCAGTATAATTTCTCATTTTTACTTGTAATTTTAAAGGTGTTTTCTTGTGTTGCGTGTTTTGTTTTTTATCTTTGTTTTTAATGTGTAATGTTTTTTCTTATTTTAATTATTAAGAATTAATAAGATTAATCCAAGTAGATCGCTTTAATCGATATGGTTATGAGTAGTCTTGTTATTGAAAATAGTATTGATCTGTCGTGACGTGCTCGTTATCCTTGCCGCAATTCGATTAGGTGAACACTCAGTTCAAATAATTCGCCCGATATTAATTAGGGCATGTTTCGCTATGCATGTACCTATATTGAATTGTTACATCATGAATGATGGGCAATAAGTAGTGCAGTAATACATAATGTAAATATAAGGATGTTAAAATGAAAAAGATTACGATGTCTGTAGCAAACACCATCGTTGGTGGCCATTGCAAAACAACCTGCTCTGATTCTTTTGAGTGGCTTACTGTTGGTGGAAACGATGTTTGTAATTTAGTGACCACCTGTGTGGATAAACACGGTGTAGCAACTCAAACTTACCAACAGGCTGATGACAGCAACTGTAAACCTGCGGGCTAAATTAAAGCTTGGTAAAAGCTTTAAACAGGTCTGGTAGGCCTACTTTAGGTGCGATAATATATCGCACCTAATTTTATGTTGTATTGTTTTCTTCTTTGGCTGGTGTGATGCTGTTACGATCCAGTTCATCAGTATCATGACGTATTTTCCTGCCTTAGCAGATGCCCCTGACGGAACGCCTCACTTTTCAGGATGAGCTCTCTATGTTCAAGAAACCCCTGTACCTAATTCTCTATACGCTGTTGGTGATTGTTATTTCCTCGGTGATTACTACAGGTTACATCCATTATTTTGTCCTTAATTCTGGCGGCGCTCCGGCGGAAGTCGCAATTAAAGCCGTTAGTGATGAACAGGTCAGTAATAGTCCAATCAAACAAGACAATGTGATTGTCGAAATTTTTTCATACGGCTGCCATTATTGTGCACTGAATGAAAATAATGTCGCTAAGCTCGAAGCGCGTATGCCAGCAGGCAGTAAATTACAACGTGTTCATGTAGCCAACCCACAAAATAGCGGTCTGGCCAGCTTTGCTCCACTGTTTGCCACCCTCACGGTGATGGGTATTGAGCCACAGCACCGTGAAAGCGCCTATAAAGCGGTGATCAAAGACCGTATCAATCTCGCGGATACGGCACAACTTAACCAATGGTTGCAACAAGAAGGTATTGATATTTCGCAATACAAACAAGTTAGCCAATCGGAAGAGGTTAAAGAATTGATGAGCTATATGACAGCCGTCAGTAGCCACTACAAGATTAATGCGACCCCAACATTCATCGTCGGTAAAAAATGGCAAGCGATTCAGGACAGCGACTTCCCTGAATTTTCCGACAAACTGTTGTCCTTATTACAGCATGATAAATTGCTGGAGAAATAATGCGTTTCTTCGCCGTTTGGGTTTATTTGACATGGCGTAATAGCATTAATAAGGCTGCCCACGCGTTATATGGCGTGCGGCGGCTGCAAAGCAGATTTGCCTGTTTCTTATTGCAATATGTCAATTATCGCTGGATTTTAGCGCTGGTATACGCTGGCGGGATTTTACCTTTTAGCTGGCGTGGCTTGAAAAGACGGGGGAAGGTGGCGGCGGCCAATAAGCAGAGTTTGATAGGGGCAGGTAAAAGGTTGGATTACACCCGGTTAATTCAACGTCGTCACGTGTTGGAACTGGCTGCCACGTATGGGAAAAATCCTCAGGTATTGGCTCAGTTAGAATGCTGTCGCCAGCAGTTGAATGCAGTGGTCGAACCGCTTCATCAGGCAGGTTCACCCGTGATACTTGCACCTTTGCATATGGTTTCCGACGTATTGGCTGGCATTGTTGGTGGCGGGGTTTTTCCCGGGCAGGCAACGGTGATTGTCTCTTCCAGTGCGGAAATTTATCAGGAGCAAGCACGAAAGCAGGGCGGTGTAAACTTGTCCTATTGCTCGATACACGATGATAATCGTGCGATTGCGGGTAACCTGACCTCGGCGATCATGGAAGCGGCAGAGCATAAGCGGAATATAATTATCTTCCCAGATATTACGCCTGATTATACGGTGGGTACCAACAAAGCGGGGTCGGCAAAATTAAGCTGTCGGTTATTTGACCGCTCGGCGCATGTACACAGCGGGGTTATTCGCCTTGCCAAGGCGTTATCGGCACAGGTCGTGTTTTACAACCTCTATTACGATAAAGAAATTAAGATTCATATCTATCCGACCATGGCAGCGAAAGAGCTAAAAACGCAACTGCCGGAAATGGTTGAACAAGCGATAAAACAGTATCCGCAAGACTGGCTGTTATGGCATGCACATTCGTTATTTTTCATCAATGAATAACCTGGATATTTAAGAAAGAGATCATGGAAAAGATAATCCCGACGCAGGTGTTTCAGGGCGAAACCAACGAATGTGGCTTAGCCTGTATTTCTATGTTGGCTGAAACACAAGGTATTGATGCACCATTGGAAAGTCTGCGTGAGCGCTATCCAGCGTCACAGCATGGCACGTCGTTAGCGACCCTGTGCGATATTTTGTCTGAGCTGGCGATACCCGCTTATCCCGTTGCTTTTGAACATCAGGAGCTGACTGCACTGCCGTTGCCTGCGATCCTACACTATGGCGCGAGCCATTATGTGTTGTTGGCGTACCGTAAGGGTAATTACGTCTGTGTCATGAACCCTGCAATAGGGCAACAGTTACTGCCAATCGATGCATTAAAGTTGGACATTAGCGGCTATGCGTTAGTTTTGGATCCCGAAACGCCCGCTGATGCCGAGGCGGTTAAAAACGTGCAGCGCAGTAAACGTCTGCGTGCGCTGGAATGCATGAGCCTGAAAGAAACCGCCGGCATCAAGGGTATCTACCGCTTGATGGTACTGGCGTTTTTAATCTCATTGACGCTTTTTATCATGCCGACGATGGTCAGCAGTGCCATTAATAAGGTGTATTCCACACCAGGTGAAACGGACTTCCCGTATTTTTACTTCCTGTTGGCCTTTGTGGTGTCGACTACCTTGGCTTTCGGTGTTCGGGTGATAACCGAAAGGTTCATCAAACGCTTTGTGGTGCTAAATAGCGTTGCGGGTTTCTCGCGTTTGCTAAGTAACACACTAAATTTTTTTGATAAGCGCGCTCCCGGTGAAATATTCAGCCGCTTTGCTAACTGGCAGATGGCCTCTGGCCAAAAAATAGAGCTGGATAACGGCCTGCGTACCGACTGGATTATCGGTGCCATCGCGCTCGCGGTAATGTGCTACATGAGCCCGATTTTGGCGATGGTCTCAGGCATCGGCGTGACCATGATGGGGCTGGTTAGTGTGTGGGCGATTTATCGCGATCGTTACTATACCCAGCAATTACAAGTGAAAAGTGCTGAGCAAAGTGACTTTATTCTGGAAACGATCCAAGGTTTTTCAACGATTAAATCCGCTGGGTTGGATAGCCAACGCAAGGGGATTTTCGCGCAATATGCACTTTCATACTTTACCTGTCGGCAAAAGCAAAGGGTGTATGAGCAGGTAAAAAGTAGCCTGTATCAGATGATTGGCAGTCTGGAAATGGTGTTCTTCATGTTTTTGGCATTACCGTTGCTGAAAAACGGTGTGCTTAGCTTGGGCGAATTTTTTGCCTATAGTTTTGTGCGTGAGATTTTCACCTCATATATCACCAAAATTTTCTTTGCTGTGTTGCAGAAAAACCAGTTGCACGTCATTGACACTCGAGCGCGTGATTTATTTCCACCGGCGCCGGAAGGGAATGAAAACCATGAGCATCAAGGGATACCCCCAGCGTTACCGCCTTTCAAACGGCAGTTGGCGTATCAGGATATCTCATTTGCCTACGACGCTAGTCAACCGGTGTTGCGCAACTTGTCATTCTCATTGGCTCGTGGCCAAAGTATTGCCATTGTTGGTGAGTCTGGTGCCGGTAAAAGTACGCTGCTGAAAGTGATGGCGGGGCTAATGGCGCCGCAGCAGGGGGCTGTGCTGGTCGACGGTGAGCCGATTGATTATCGGCAGGCGCATGGTTTGTTCTTCCTGCAAAGCCAGGAGGATATTTTATTCAACGCTTCGGTACTGCATAACATTACGTTGTTCGATAGCAAGTTCGACGATCGCAAGCAAGCACGTGTCGATAGTTCACTACGGGGCTTGAACCTGATGCCGGTAGTGGAGAAATTGCCCGGCGGTCAGAGTGCGTTGATTCGCGAAAGCCATGCGGCGCTGTCGTTGGGGCAACGCCAACGTTTGTTACTTGCTCGAGCCATGTACAGTGATTGCCCGATTTTGGTGCTCGACGAACCTACCGCGAACTTGGATGAAGAAACCGCGCATCAGGTCATGGCGACGGTACTAACGCATTGCCGTGAGTATAACAAAACACTGATCACTGTGACTCACAGTGAAAGCGTATTAACCATGTTTGATCGGGTGTACCGCATGTCTAGCGGCCGCGTTGAACGTGTGCAGTCAATTCAGGAACAGCCGGTATTAACCACGGCGACTTGCTAAGGAAGCCTCTATGTCGGTTTGGAAACAACGAAAAGTCCGTATCTTCCTTTGGCTGCTGCTATTACTGGTGGCGATCGGCGTAGGGATTGCTGGGTACACTGCGTCATCGGCAGAGCAAGCGCCATTGATTACAGAGGCCGTCAGCCGTGGCAACATTGAAAAATCGGTGTTGGCGACGGGCATCCTCAAACCGGCGTTACAGGTTAATGTTGGTGCGCAGGTTAACGGTCAGTTAAAGAAACTGTATGTGAAACAGGGCGATCGCGTAAAGCGAGGTCAGTTATTGGCAGAAATTGACCCAACATTGCAAAATAACGAATTGCGTAAATCAGAAGCGCAATTGCAAAGTGCAGTCGCACAAAAACAAGCCTCCGAATCGATGCTGAAACAGTACCGACAGGAGTTAAAACGCCAGCGTCAGTTAGATCGCGATCGCTCTGGCACCAAGAGTGAATTAGAAAAGGTGCAGGCGCAATACGACACCCAGGTTGCGCAAGTCCGCATGAACGAAGCGCAGATTGTGCAAATGGAAATGGCGCTGGAAACCGCACGCGCTAACTTGGGCTATACGCGCATTTTAGCGCCGATTGACGGCGAGGTCCTTGGCATCGTGACGAAAGAAGGGCAGACCGTTGTGTCCTCGCAGACTGCACCGACCATTCTGGTATTGGCTAACGTTGACACCATGACTGTACATACGCGTATTTCTGAAACGGATATTTTGAAAGTTCGCGTCGGTCAGCCTTTATGGTTCTACGTTGTGGCCGATCCCAAGCGTCGCTATGACAGCGTAATGGGCACCATTCAGGAAGCGCCGAGCGAGGCACTTAAAGAAGATAGCCCTACTGCATCATCTAATCAGCAGGCATCGGCAGTGTATTACAATGGCGTCTTCGCCATTGCTAACAGCCAGCGTCTATTGCGTACTTCGATGACTGCGCAGGTATTTATTATTACCGATCAAGCGAAAAGCGTGCTGCGGATCCCGGTCAGCGCGTTGGGTGAACAACAGGGTAAAGATCGTTACCGCGTGCAGGTGAAGCGTGGAAATACCGTGGAGTCACGTTGGGTAAAAACGGGCATTAACGATCGTCAATTCGTGGAGGTAAAAGAAGGTGTTAAAGAAGGTGAGCTGATCGTGTTGGCGCAAAACTTCGGGAGTGGCAATGCCTAATAACGCTATGCCACTGATCTCGCTAAAGGATATTTCGCGCCATTTCACCTCCGGCCCGCAAACGGTGACGGTACTGAAAAACGTGTCGCTGTCGATACACCGTGGCGAGATGGTAGCCATTGTTGGCGCTTCTGGCTCCGGTAAATCGACACTGATGAACATCATCGGTTGTCTGGATAAACCATCTGCGGGTGAAATGCGGATTAAAAACGTTTCAACCCAGTTGGCGAATAGTGAACAGTTGGCTCAGTTACGCAGCCAATACATCGGGTTTATCTTCCAGCGCTATCATCTAATGCCGTATCTGACGGCGACTGAAAACGTTGCTATTCCGGCGTTGTATACTGCAATGCCCGCAGCGGAGCGCCAGACGCGAGCAGAATACTTGCTAAGCCGCCTTGGCTTGGAAAAGCGTATGGGATATAAGCCATCCCAGCTTTCCGGTGGCCAGCAACAGCGAGTGAGCATCGCCCGTGCACTAATGAATGGTGCGGAAATCATTCTGGCGGATGAGCCAACCGGAGCGTTAGACCGAACCAGCGGTCAGGAACTGATGGGAATTTTGCATTCACTGCATCAGTCTGGGCACACCATTATCATCGTCACCCACGATCGTGATATCGCGAATCAAGCGCAACGGATCATTGAGATCAGTGATGGTGAGATCATTGCGGACAACGTGAACGACAGCATCGCGCCGCTTGCCGGTAAACAGGCGTTACCCCCCCCTGTCGCGACTGGCCGATCGCCGCTGTGGCAGAGTGTGAAAGAAGCGGTGAAGATGGCTTGGCGTTCGCTACTTGGCCATCGGGTTCGGGCATTTTTATCAATGCTCGGCATTATCATCGGTATTTCATCAGTGGTGTCTTCCATGGCCGTCGGAGAAGGCGCTCGGCAAAGTATTTTGGCTGAAATCAGCCAACTTGGCACGAGCACGTTGGAGATCCGGTCTGGCCTGAGCTGGGATAAGCCACGCCCTGATTTTGAACGTTCACTAAAGCTAGATGATGTCGAAATGCTGGCACGTCAGCCGTATGTGGATAGCATCTCGCCGGTTGTCAGAAAAATGGTGACGGCGATACGGGGAGGTAAGCAGGTTTCTGTATCTATCTCCGGTGTTAGCAACGGATTTTTTCGCGTTCAAGGTCTGAATTTTATATCGGGTAACGGTTTTATCCAGAACGATTTGGATGAGCGTGAACCGGTGGTGATTATCGATCCTGAGCTGCGTAAAACGCTGTTTGAGGCGAATGAACAACCGGAAGGGCAAATTATTCAACTGGGCAATGTGCCGTACCGGGTCATTGGTATCGCCGAAAAGAAAGGCCCGAATTACAGTGGCGGCCTACTCGGTGCCTGGATGCCTTTTACCTCCTTGATCCAGAGGATGTCTGGCGATCTGCCGCTGGACTCAATCACTTTACGGGTGCGTGACGGTTACTCGCTGCAGCTGGCACAAGCTGATGTAGAGCAGCGCCTAGAGCAGTTTCACGGTCGCCGAGACTTTTTCACGCTGACCAACGATCAAATGACGCAAACCATCCAGAAAGCATCGGCCTCAATGCGGTTGCTGATCACCGCCATTGCGGGGATTTCGCTCTTAGTCGGCGGTGTGGGGGTGATGAACATTATGTTGGTATCAGTGACCGAGCGAACCCATGAGATTGGGATCCGCTTGTCTGTAGGGGCACGGCCCGGCGACATTATGCGGCAGTTTTTGATAGAAGCGATCGTGATCTGCACGCTCGGCGGGTTGATCGGCATCGTCGGTTCGGCACTGGCGGGAGTGGTATTTTCGTGGGTTACCGATGAATTTACGATGGTATTTACCTGGCCGCCAATAGTGATAGCTTGCGGGTTTTCAGCGCTGATTGGGCTGGGATTTGGCTTTTTCCCTGCGCGCAATGCAGCGCGTCTGCATCCAACGGAGGCGCTGGCGCGCGAATGAAGAAAATAACTCTGGCTGTATTTGGCAGCCTTTTGCTGTCCGGCTGTGGCTCACTGGTAAAAAGTGACTATCAGCAACCGATGGTTTCCATTCCGCCACAGTGGCGGGTTCAGGATAGTGGAACTGCTTATCTGAAAAATACGCAGCATTGGTGGGATAATTTCGATGATCCCCAACTATCGAGAGTCATCAGCAGTATGCTGCTCAGCAATAACGATCTGGCGAAAGCAGGGTTGCAGCTGCAACGGGCACGTTTGGAGGCCGGGCTGACTAATACCAACCTGACTCCGAATGTCACGGTCACTGGCGGGGCGAGTAATAACAAGAACCTGAAGCATGAAACGCAATCGAGCGAAAATTATACCTCGGGTGTGAGCCTGAGCTACGAACTGGATCTGTGGGGCAAACTGGCACGCTCGCGTGAGCAGGCAGAGTGGTTGGTGCGCGCAACGGAACAAGATCGGCAAAATACCGCGCTGACCTTGATCGGCAGCACTGCCGAATATTACTGGCAGATAGCCAAACTGAATCAGCAAGTGAAAACCCAACAGAGCATGCTCGACAACGGTAAAAGCACGCTGGATCTGGTGCGTTCACGCTTTGCTGCTGGCAGTGCCGGGCAGATTGAGCTGTTGCAGGCGCAGCAAACGCTGCTCGATAGGCAAAATCAGTACCGTAACTTACAACAACAACGTGAAACAGCACGCAACGCATTAGCGATCTTATTTAATCGTTCGCCGTACGATCGTCAACCTGAGCTCAGTGAGTTAAACATCAAGCAGGATGTGCCGATTGCGCCGAGCATACCGCTGGACGTTATTCGCCATCGTCCGGATGTTCAAGGCGCAGAGTGGCGATTGCGTGCTGCATTAGCAGGTACAGACGTCGCAAGGTTGAATTTTTATCCGTCGTTGTCGCTGAGTGCGTCATTGAGTGCAGGCAGTGCCGTTTTCCAGCAGTGGTTTAGCAATCCAGCCAGAGCGTTGGGCGCCAACATCGCGTTACCGTTTATTCAGTGGAATACGGTGCAACTGACCATCGAAAAATCCAAGCTTGATGTGAAACAGGCCGCAATTGAGTTTCGTAGCACGGTCTACAACGCACTGTCTGATATCGATAACGCGATGTCGCAACGCTTGAGTTATCAGCAACAGAAACAGAGTTTGCTGCAAAACTTACAGCTCAGCCAACAGCGGTTAGCGTTGGCAACCAGTCAATATCGCGCCGGTGCGATTTCTTTCCAGGCGCTGTTGGATGCTCAGGATGCACTGTTGAACAGTGAAAATAGTTTGGTTGAGATGCAATACAACTATCTCAACGCCACCATGAAATTGTGGCTCGCGCTGGGGGGATCCCCGGGTAATGACAATGACATTAAAGGAATAAATCATGAATAATACCTATGCGCCGCGTCGGGTGGTGGTTACTGGCTATGGTGCGGTTACACCGATGGGGATGAACGCAGAGCAAAGCTGGGCGGCAATGATGGATTATCAGCTTGGCTACCGCTACGTCGATAAATCGGATACCGGTATTAAATCACGCTTTTTTGGTCTGATTGACGATGAACCGAATTTGAAGTCAGTGCCAGCCGCGATTCGCCGTCGGCTACCGCATTTTGCTCGTCTGGTATTGGCTGCGGCGCAGGAAGCGATGGGAATGGCCTTTCAGTCTGAATCGCCAGCAGCGCATTACGATCTATTGGATTGTGGCGCCATTATTGGCAGCGGTTGGGCGGGGCAAGACGAAACCCATCGTAATCATGAAGATCATTTAAATACCGGGTTGGGATCGCCATTTGGTTGTTTCATGTCGATGCCAAATGTCGCCACTGCGGCCTGTAGCCTATATTGGGGGCTACGTGGATATCAAAATACGCCAATCGCTGCCTGTGCTACCGGTACTATGGCTATCGGCGATGCATTTGAAGTAATTCGCAGTGGGCGAGCATCGATGATGTTGGCTGGTGCGGGTGAATCGCTGCGCACTGACTCGGCGATATGGAATATTGATGTACTACGTGCTTTAACTAGCGAGCAAGATGATATTACCAAGGCGTGTTGCCCTTTCAGCTTAGATCGCAACGGTTTTGTGCTTTCAGAAGGTGCCGCAGTGCTTTGTTTGGAAGAGCGCGACGCCGCGTTGGCACGTGGTGCGACCATTCTGGGCGAAATTAAAGGCTATGGTAATTGCTCTGATGCATTCGACTTCACTGCGCCCGCCGAAGATAAGGCCGCACGCATAGAAACGATCCGGCGCGCGCTTGCGCAGGCCGGAGTCAGTGCCGACCAGGTCGATTACATTAATGCGCATGGTACTTCAACGCAGCTCAATGATTTGAATGAAACCGAAGCGATCAAATTGGCAATGGGGAATGCGGCGTATAGCACGCCGATTTCGAGCACTAAATCTTATTCAGGGCATTTGATCGCCGCCGCAGGCAGTTTTGAATCGATCGTATGTTTACAAGCGTTGAAGCATCAATTGATGCCAGCGACTTGTCACTTACATCATCCGGATCCGGCTTGCGATCTTGATTACATTAGCGAAGGGCATCGCGCTGCTCGGCTTCACAATACGTTGAATTTGAGTTTCGGATTCGGAGGTGCGAATGCGGCGCTGGTTATAGGACGGGATTAAGCATGTTACTGAATTACAGTTTGCAGGACGCTGAACGTTGGGCAGCGTTTTCCGGTGACTATAATCCGATCCATTTTGATCTGCAGCAAGCGCGTAAGTTGGGGGGGGAGCGACTGACGGTGCATGGCATGAGAGCGATGCTGGATATGAAGCGACGGCTGAGCGAGATTTTACTTGCTGACTTACCAGCCGCAGACTACTTCAGTTTTAGTGCCCGATTACGTCAACCCGTGCAGTGCGGTGTTGGCTATCAACTGTCGGTAAAAAGTGAAGCGCAACGCGTCAGCGGTAAATTATTTGCCACTGCTGATGGCGAAAATTGTTTCACTGCTAAATTGGCTGCGGCAAAGCCGTTAAATTTGGCGGATGGCGTTACGAGTCAACTGATGAGCCGTAATGTAATCAATGAATTGATGGAAAAGTTCCCCGGTTCGCCCAGTGATAACACACAGCAATGGAGCTTTTTTGACGCTTTGCTGTTTCAACGTATTGTGACGGCGCCAGAAACGCTGGAGACGGTGAGGCAAATCGTACCGGAAATCCAAGCAAAAACATTAATTGAAGTCTTTGCACAAATTCCGGTGGTGCAGACCCATCATGATGTGCATTTCAGTTCACGTTTGCTCTTAGACAGCGCGTGGTTGCACAATGATGAACCGCTGTATTACGCTATTTTACCCACCTTGACGGTTGGCAACAAAGAAACTGGTTTAGTGGTGCGTACGGAATTGCAATGTTGGACGGCGCGACAGCCGCTGATTGCCACCGCTGTGACACTAAAAACTTTGCCGCTGTTGTCGGCGGCGGTAATGGATAACGACGAGAAAAACTCGGATAAATAAGGATATGACCATGGAAAAGTATCAACAAGTTTATGACACCGTTTGTGAAATGATCTGTGATGCCAAAGATTTGGAACAATCAGACCTGTCGCCGGAGATGCCATTATATCAATTAAAGCTGGACAGCCTGGATTACGTTGAATTGATGGTATTGGCTAAACGAGAATTCGGTGCGACGTTAAATGCCGAGATGTTTATGGAAAACCCAAATATGACACTGAGCGATTTGTGTCGTCTGCTGGCAGAACAGAAGTAAGCAAAAATGAACAAGCAATGGGTATTAGTAACGGGCGGTAGTCGAGGTATTGGACGCGCGCTGGTGGAAGAGTTAGCACAGTGCTGGAATGTGGTATTTACTTGGCGCAGCGGTGAGCAGGCCAGTGCCGAGACGATTGCCGCTTGTGCCAATTTAGCAGGGTGGGTAGAAAGTTACCCGTGTGACGGTAGCGATCAGGCTGCGGTTGAACGTTTGGCACCTGAGTTGTTGGCGCGGCATGGTGCGCCTGTTGCGGTGATACACAATGCTGGCGTCACGCTTGATGGCTTACATATTTCGCAAACCGGTGATTACTGGCGGCAGGTGATGGATACTAATCTCAATGCCGTGTTTTATTGGAACAAACAGTTATTACCAGCGATGATGGCGCAAGGGGAAGGCTCACTGTTACTGATGTCCTCCGTAAGCGGTATTAAGGGCAATATTGGCCAAACCGCTTATGGTGCGAGCAAAGCGGCGATGATTGGGTTGAGTCGCTCATTGGCACAAGAGTTGGGGCGTTTTGGCTTGCGGGTGAACTGTTTACTGCCGGGAATTATCGAAAGTGATATGACGCGAGCGATGCCAGCAGAGGCGCTGAAAGCACTGCGTAAGCAAATTCCGTTGCGGCGTGTGGGGCAGGCACAAGAAGTGGCTAAGGCTGCTGCATTTATGATCGGTGAAAATAGCCGGTATATGACAGGGCAAACATTGGTGCTCGATGGCGGGCTGACAGCCTGACGCAATACAACGTCGTTTTACTCACTATTTAAAGGGCATGCTATTCATGCCTTTTTTTATCTGTTTTTTCCGCAGTTGATTTTACACCATTCAGCATAAAGTATGCTTTTGTTGTCATCCCATTAAGAGTTCCAACTAATTAGTGTTAACGTCGATAATGATATCTATGGAGATATCCCTTTCAGTTGAAAGCGAGAATTATTCACCTAAAATCTATAGTGGCATTCTTGATTGAGTAAATATCGTGAGTAATTGACTGCCGCTATGAATGCTTTAATAAATACAATTATTATATATTTTACCTGAGAGGTTTTCTTTATTCTTATGCTGTAATAACTAACGTTAATTATTATGGTGGGCTATTTGAATGTTATGGCAATTAAAAAAAATCATTCAGATAATTGTAATTAGTGTGCTAGTTTTTTGATGCCAATATTATAACCAACAATTAACATTATAGTAGGCATATTTTTCATATGGCTGTTACCTCAAAATAAATCAGCTATACTCTTCGAAGGATTCAGGAACCTATCCTTAAGGTGGAGTTGATACTCCAGCACTAACTGTGGAGATGAAGAGGGAATAAGAAATCCACATTTTTCTATGTGAGAAATAATGAGGCACTATGACAAATCGCAAACACCTAACCCCTTCTGAAGTGGAAAAATTGCTTGAGGCAACGCTGCGAGGAAAGAACCCTGAACGAGATTACTGTTTGATTTGGATGTGTTTTATACATGGTTGCCGCGTCAGTGAGATTAACAGTTGGCGTCTGTCTGATATCGATCTGGAAGGGGGGAATATTTATATTCATAGGCTGAAAAATGGCTTTTCAACCATTCATCCCCTGTACGGTCGTGAAAGAAAGTGTTTGCAGCGCTGGATGGTAAAACGGAAATCTTACCGTGGTTCTGACAGTGAATGGTTATTTTTGTCTAATCGTGGCTCTCGGTTATCACGGCAAAGAATTTATTGGTTAATTCGGAATTATAGTCAGCAGGCCAAGTTGGAAGTTAATGCACACCCACATATGTTGCGGCATGGTTGCGGTTTTGCATTAGCCGATCGTGGAATTGATACACGTTTGATTCAAGATTATCTTGGACACCGTAACATCCAAAATACAGTCCTTTATACCGCTAGTAATGCACGAAGATTTAAAGAAGTTTGGTAACTGAAAAACGTAATTAAATATGTCTAATGAGTCACTTTGAACTAAATTGCAACATACTTTAAATTCGCCCCAGATTAATGTCAACACTCATAAGACGAGAATTGAAGGGCTTAAAAAAAATCCTTTATTAACAATGATGTGGGTATTTTTTTTCTTATTTTTTTTCCACCCAAACCCCTAGGCGTTTTCTTAGAAAGCTCATTTGGCTGCTATCAACACCATTCACCCAATATATTTATTGGTTTTTATATCTGTAAAATTTAATTTTACAAAATAAAAAACCACAATACAGCTCAAAAATAAACCAAATTAGATTAAAAATCTAAAGGAGTCACTTTAGTTCAAAATGAATCGTTTGTTTGGAAAGGTTAGCTCTGCTCAATACCTATTCGAGAGGGTGGTTCCGCGGTCACTGAACTAAATAAAAAGGAATGGCGTAACGTTATGCCAGAAACAATCAAATGCACAATTGTGCATTAATTTTTAAAGGATAGAAGTATGAAAAAGAATCTGATTGCTGTAGCTGTATTGGCTGCTTCTGCATTTACTGCCTCTGCATTCGCAGCTGATGGCGCTGTTAACTTCACCGGTTCTATTACTGATGAAGCATGTACCGTTGATACCGATTCTTTAAACCAAACTGTTGATCTGGGCAAAGTAGCTCAGTCTGCGTTTAATGGTGCAGGTGATACTGCTGGCGCTAAAAAATTCAGCCTGTTGCTGAAAGACTGCCCAGCTACAGTAACCGGTGCTACCGTTCGTTTTGACGGTAACCAAATCCCGGGTAACAACTCTGTGTTGGCGCTGACCGAAGGTGCGGATACTGCTCAGAACGTAGGTATTCAGATCACTGACAACAACAACAACGTGATCAACCTGTATCAAGATTCTGTTGTATACCCACTGGTTAGCACTGGTGTGAATACTCTGGACTTCGCAGCTCGTTATTATGCAACTGCTGATGCTGTTTCTGTAGGTACTGCTAACGCTGTATCTAACTTCACCATCGTTTACCAGTAAGTTTTTTCTGCCTGCTATTCAACAGGCAGTGTAAGGCCGAGCCAGGGTGGGCGAGTGCCGCCCTGGTTCTTTTATCACTGGATTTAACCAGGCAGGGAAGATAATGAAAGTTTGGCGCAGTACGCTGGTTGCAGCGTTATTGATGACGATGGGTGCGCAGGTTCAGGCTGGCGTAGTGGTCGGTGGAACCCGTTTGGTGTATGACGGCGGTAAAAAAGAATCATCACTTACTATTAGCAACCCCGATAAAACCCCTTATCTCATTCAATCCTGGGTTGATACTCAAGACGGCGATAAATCAAAAGCACCGTTTATTATTACTCCGCCACTATTCCGTCTGGATGGTGGGCAAAACAATATCTTACGTGTGGTTCGTGCAGGCGGTAATTTGCCTACGGATCAAGAATCACTGTATTGGATGAACATCAAATCCATTCCATCAGCAGAGAAAAAAGACAATACGCTGCAAATTGCGGTGAAGACGCGTATTAAGCTTATTTATCGACCGCGTGGCTTACCGGGTAACGTGACTGAATCCGGCAAAATGGTGAAATGGCAGCGCAGCGGAAATACGCTTCAGGTGACTAACCCATCGCCTTATTACCTCACGTTCTTTAACGTCAAGGTAAACGGCACCGCAGTGAAAAATGCCACCATGGTTGCACCAAAATCAAGTGCCAGTTTCCCGCTGTCTGCTGGGGTGAGTGGCGGTACGTTGAGTTGGCAAATTATTAACGACTACGGCGGGACCAGCCCGATTTTTAATGCCAATTTATAAAACATCTTGTCAGTTTATAAATACGGAACCCCTGCACAGGTAGTGCTGGGAAGGATGCGGCTATCCGGTTTCTACCGGTAGTGCTGAGAAATGGAGTTAACAGGATGAATAACCCGAAGCGAATACGCTCTCGCGGCTTTAATCGCACCCCTCTGGCTTGGTTAATTTCTTGCCAGGTTGCCATGTTGATGGGGTTTTCTGGCGCGGCTCATGCGCGTGACTACTTTAACCCAGCGCTGCTGGAAATTGATAATCCTTCGCAGCGCGGTGCCGACTTGTCGGCTTTCGAAGATGGTGAACAGGCTCCTGGTACTTATCGGGTTGATGTCTATCTGAATAGAGAAATGGTGGACACCAAAGAAATCGACTTTCAAATGCAACCAGGTCCCGAGGGTAAAAACACCCTGCAACCTTGCTTGAGTGCAGAGATGCTGGAAGCATTTGGTGTGCGCGTTGAATCATTCCCAGCTCTGAAAGTCAGTGGGCCATGCGTGAATTTAGCGCAGATTATTCCGCAATCCTCTTCAACTTTCCGTTTTAACCAACAGCGCTTAGAGCTGAGTATTCCGCAGGCTGCTTTGAACATGCAGGCTCGTGACTATGTTTCGCCTGAAAAGTGGGATTCGGGTATCCCGGCATTATTGGTCAACTATAACTTCAGCGGGGCAAATACCCAAGAGCGCAAAAACGATCGCCATGATAGCAACACGTATTATCTGAACCTGCGTTCCGGGTTGAACCTTGGCGCATGGCGTTTGCGTAATTATTCCACGTGGAACCGTTCTAGCGATGGCCAGTCCCGTTGGGACTCAATCAATACTTATTTACAGCGCGATATTGTCGCGCTGAAAAGCCAGTTAACTTTGGGGGACAGTACGACCCCCAGTGACGTATTTGAAAGCGTATCGTTCCGTGGCGGCCAGTTAGCGTCTGATGAAGATATGCTGCCGCAAAGTATGCGCGGTTACTCGCCGGTGGTGCGTGGTATCGCTAAGAGCAATGCGCAGGTCACTATTCGTCAGAACGGTTACGTAATTTACCAAAGTTATGTGCCGCCAGGTGCCTTTGAAATTAAAGATTTGTACCCCACTTCGGGCAGTGGCGACTTGAACGTTACCATTAAAGAAGCCGACGGCAGCGAACAGAATCTTGTGGTGCCGTTTGCTTCGGTACCGGTGTTACAACGCGAAGGGCGCTTCAAGTACAGCCTCACCAGCGGGCAGTATCGTTCTTATAACGATAGTGTTGATAAGCGTCCGTTTACCCAGGCAACCGGTATTTATGGTTTACCATGGGGTGCGACGGTTTACGGCGGTATGCAGGCAGCCAGTAAGTATCAATCCTTGGCGTTGGGTTGGGGTCAGAATATGGGGATGATTGGCGCACTGTCTGCTGACGTCACTCAGGCTTGGACCAAACCTGAATTCAAAGAAAAAGAGAGTGGCCAGTCTTGGCGGGTACGTTACGGTAAGAGTTTTGTCGAAACCGGCACCAACTTCAGTTTGGCGAGTTACCGTTACTCGACGAAAGGTTTCTATACCTTACAAGAAGCGTTAGAAACCTATACTAATGGCCGTTCTACCAACTACCAAGATCACAAGAAAAGTCGTGCAGAGTTGACGCTGAGCCAAAACTTATGGAGCGGCGCAGGGGCGTTGTCGCTGAGCCTGTTACGTGAAGAGTACTGGAATGATAACCGACGTAGTGAGTCGGCCAGCGTGGGTTATAACAACAGCTGGGAAGGCATCAGCTATGGCATGAACTACACCTACAGTAAAAATGGTAGCGACAGTAACGGCAACCGTACTAACTCGGACGACCATATTTTTGCCTTTAACGTCAGTGTGCCATTAAGTAAATGGTTGCCGGGCAGCTATGCCACTTACAACCTGAATACCAGCCGCAATGGTAAGACGAGTAATAACGTCGGCTTGAACGGCACTGCGTTAGAGAATGGTAACCTCAGCTATAGCCTGAGCCAGGGCTATACCAGCCAAGGGCAAGGTGCCAATGGTAGCGCCAGCGCTAACTACCGCGGTGGTTTAGGTGAGGTCAACGTCGGTTATGGTTATAACCACGATCAGCATCGCGTCAACTATGGCCTGCAAGGCGGTGTATTGGTGCATGAAAACGGTATAACGCTGTCGCAACCGTTGGGGCAGACCATTGCCTTGGTAAAAGCGCCGGGTGCGAAAAACGTCCGCGTGATGAACCAAACCGGTGTTACCACCGACTGGCGTGGCTATGCGGTAGTGCCGTATCTGACCAACTATCGCCGCAACGTCATTGGTCTGGATACTACTACCCTGCCGGATGATGTTGATATGACGATGAGTAGCCAGACGGTGATCCCAACGCGGGGTGCGGTAGTCCGTGCGGAGTACAAACCGAATATCGGCCAACGTGTGTTAATGACCCTACTGATGCAGGGCGGTGCGCCGGTGCCATTCGGTGCCACAGTAACCGATCTCAGCAACGACGGCAGCAATGCCAGTATCGTTGGCGACGGTGGTCAGGTGTTTATGACCGGCCTGGCGGACAGCGGCAAGCTGAAGGTCAAGTGGGGCAATGCGGCAACTCAACAATGTCAGGTTAATTACAGCTTGACGAAGCAGGCAAATAGCACCGGCATCCGCATGGTGAATGGTCAGTGTTTATAAGGCTTTGAATATGAATATTAAATCGCTAACTCGTTTATCTGTGCTGGCTGTTACTGTAGCTGCTGGTCTGGGGATGTCGCAGCCGCTGTTAGCGGCGCCGGGGCAGTGTACTAATGATGAGGGTGTTACAGATTATCCTTTTGTTTTTACCTCCGTCATGACCGATCCGGCGCAGAACATTCAGGGTAAAATTATCGAGAATGCTGAAAATGGGGAATGGAATTTACCCCGTGTATATAAAGCAACCTGTGAATGTACAACAATGAACGCAGCTTATGTCATGGCTAAGTCATTACTTACAAACGAAGTTTACAATGATGGTCGCATACGTTTTTTTGAGTTGAATAAGTATCTTGCCGTAGGAAGTGAAGTAAAAATCGGTGGCGTGGCCGATCGTTTTGAACCTGTACCATTTGATTATACAAGTAATCAAAATGATGCTTGGGATAGCGGATGTGAATCTCAAAGATATAAGAGTGGTTCAGAAGGTCACATACATCTGTATTTCATTCGCCCCTTTGTCGGGCAAACGGTTATCCCATCAACCAAGTTGGTGGAGGTATATCTTGCTTCATCTCCAGGGGTCAGCAGTACGACGCCAGTCTCTACCGTGACGATGTCCGGGACGGTAACCGTGCCGCAGAACTGCGAAATTAACCCGCAGCCGATAGTGATAGATTTTGGCGATATTATGTCGAGTGATTTCACCACTAAAGGGGCAATGCCGAGAAACTTTACGCCAGAACGAAAAGAGATAACTGTCGGGTGCCGTAATATTTCTGACGGAGTAAAAGTCAGTTTGAGTTTCCAGGCAGAAGCTGATCCTTCGGATCCGACATTATTAAAAACGACCAATGGTGATATTGCAGTTAAACTCCAAGGGGGCGATGGTAACGCCATTTCCCCTAGCAATGGAACCTTAGCGGTAGATTTTGATTATCCATCTCAAAAGGGTAATGCAGAAATTGTTGCGTACCCGGTAAATACCTCCGGAAAAACGCCAGAGGTAGGGGACTTTAATGCAACGGCCACGATCAAAGCGGAAATAGAATAACGCCAATGTTCGTGGGTGTTGATAGCAGTGCATTGTGACATGGTTTTATTAAAGGAAATTATTATGAAGGATCTAAAATTGAATTTATTTAAGAGCACGCTGCTGTTGGTTGCCGCAGCCAGTATGGGTGTTAGCCAATTTTCTTTGGCTGATACGCAACTGAATATTAAAGGCACCATTAAAGCTTCACCTTGTACTGTGGACACCCCATCAAGTAGTGGCATAACCGTCGATTTAGGGGACAACATTCAGGCATCAACGTTGGCAACGCCTAAATCAGGTAGCGAATGGGTACCGGTGCCGATACGTTTGAAAGACTGCCCGCCGACGACGTCGGCAGTAATGGCCACCTTTGCTGGTACGCCAGCAACGGAAGAAACCGATTTGTATGCCAATACCACAGCAGCTGGTGCCGCGACGCTTGTACAGATTGAGTTGGCTGATAGCGCAAATGAAGCGCGCATGGGGAACGGCAAATCAATGGCGCAACCTGTCAGCAGCGCAACCAATGATGCAACGTTTAACCTGAAGGCGCGCGCTTACAGTTCTGCCGGTGGCGCAACGCCAGGCGATATTGTCGGTACTGTGCAGGTGAGCTTTACTTACGAGTAAATCTGGCTAGTAATAGTGATTTAAATGCGCCCCCAGCTTGTCCGTGTTTGGGGGCCTTTTTGCCAAATAAAGAATAGCGAAGATAACTATAGGATGTTTTTATCTCGCCTCTCTTTATTTCGACGAAATTTAGCATGGTTTTTATATACCTTAAATAATTTATGTTGCATCACGGCAGAAAATAAACGGATCCTATGGCTATTATACCTGTAAGTAAGCTAGGCATATAGGCGCAGCCAATAACGATGCAGATTTAAGTATAACGGATATAAACGTCTTTATGGCGTATAAGTCATTGACTAGACCGACAATGTCTCAGCGGAAATAGCTTTTTCGTCTATGAACTAGAATCGTCACAGCATATCCCACAAGGAATAGGGAGAATATTTATGACAGCGGCTCATACTTACCAGCGGATCACTGCACACACGCCGAACGGCAGTGGACAGAAAGGCCAAGGGGTGATCATTATGGAGGCTTGCCCGATGACGACGCTCGGCATGCGCAATGTGCTGGCGCAGTCATGTGGGCTGTCGGAGAATATTATGCAGGTTAATAACCTAGCGGCCATTCCTGGTCTAATGCGTAACCATTTGCCGCAACTGTTAATTATGGAGCTGTGTGGTGAAGCAGAATCGGTTTTAGATGGTCTGCGGCTTATTTCCCTGTGTATTGAACATTGGCCGGCAACGCCTATTATCGTCTGTACGGCTTTGGACGATCCGCGTGTTTTACAGCTGTTAACGGCCTCAGGCATAAAAGGCTTATTGTTGAAACAAGAGCCTTCGGTCGCATTGGCGCAATGTGTTCAGCAGGTGTTGGCAGGGCGCCGTAGCTACAGCCATAAGGTTCGGCAGTTACTGGCAAATCATTCTATCGGCGGCAAGGCATTGACCGCGCGTGAATTAGACGTCTTGGCCTACTTATTCTCTGGTAAGAGCGTTACCACTGCCGCATTGATGATGCATCGTGATGTGCGTACGGTCAGTACGCATAAACGCAATGCTATGTTGAAACTGGGTTTTCAAAACGACGGCGAGCTATTTTTGCAAGGTAAATGGATGGCTAAGACAGGCCCTGTTTTTAGTCGCTGATTTACCGATTTTTTTGCATTATTCCTCTCAATAGGTGGAAGTCATATTTAGACAGGAGTCCCGTATGCATTCTTTAGCGCAAGAATCTATCAGCATTGCATTAATGGATCGTTGTCCATTAACGTTGAGTGGTTTATCGAGTTTTATTGGTTCACTCAATACACCAAGTAATATTACTGTGCAAGAAACCCGTATGGATGCGGTTTCAGAAGCTTTATTGTACCAACCTGCCGATATTTTGATTACTGAGCTGAACGGCTTGAATGAAACTTCGGCTGAAGGGCGGAAAACGCTATTAAACTTATGTGCGCAGATACCAACCCTGCGGGTTATTGTTTATACCCGTTGTCAAAGCGGTGAAGAACTGCGTGCTTTGCTCGAAGTGACGAACATCAGCGTAATCTCCCGTGATGATAGCTTGGCGCAGGTCGGGGAGTTTTTTATGCGAGTATTTAACGGTGAGCGCGTATTGAGTCCACTCATCGGCGCTTGTCTGGCTCGCAATGATAATGAAGAGGCATCAAGCCTGCATCATTTGACACGTTGTGAGAACGATGTACTGACATTTTTATTTAATGGTATGAGCCTGCGCCAAATTGCTGAGTTGCAACGTCGTAGTATCAAAACGATTAGCGCTCATAAATGTAATGCCATGCGTAAGTTACAAGTGAAAAATGACAGCGAGTTATTCTCACTGAAAAAAAATATCACCCAACAGTTCGCAATCGAATGATATCGCGAAATAAGGGTAGTCAGGGTCCCAAGGATGTGGTTGACCCAGCGTTAAAATAAAAGGGAATAGGTATGACAATTCACAACCGTTCGGCGTCGCGTATTGCTCTACTTATTCCCTGTCAGTTTACTGCCTATGGCATTGAGCGGTTATTGATCAATGATCGGCAGGAACGGCGTACAGTTACACGGATAAATAGTGTAGCTGAGGTACGGCAGATAGTGTTCACTCAGCGTATAAATATGCTGGTTATTGCATTTAGTATGCAGCAGTATGATTGGCATTCCAGAGTATTATTAATTCGTACATTACGCGACCAGCAGCCAAAATTAAAAATTGTGGCGGTGGTTGATGTTCAGATTCCATTTTTGCTGCAGCAGATTTCTGATTTGCACATTGATAGCATATTGAGCCAGCATGATACGCTAAATGAAATAGTTGAGTCACTCGCGAAAATTTGCCAAGGGAACGGTTGTTACAGCGAGCATATCAAGCGAATATTATCATGCAAAAATGGTACTACATGGCTAGCTGAACCATTGAGCTCCTCAGAACTTAATGTACTGCACTATTTAATGAACGGACATTCAGTACAGCAAACGGCTGAGCTGATAAGTCGTAGTAAAAAAACCGTAGTAGCAATAAAAAATAAAGCGATGCGTAAGTTAGGTATTAGGCATTGTGCTGAGTTGGTAGCAATTCGGGATATGTTAGAAAACCAATACCGTGAAGTAACGTTATCCTCATTACCAAATCTTGAGGATAATACGCCGGAGGTGCGGTACTCAACTACCGGTAATAGTTTTAAAATGGCAAAGGTCTGGTTGCCAGCGGTAAAAATTATAAATACTTTGTCAGCAACGGCAAGTTCTTATTCAGTAATAAGGAATAAACAGTGAAACAATTTCAAAAAGCCGGCAGTTATTCACAGCAATTGGTTGGTATTATTATGGTAGGGTGCTTATTGATGGCCGGCTGCGCGCCAAAATCCTCTGGCAGTAAAATTAAATCTCAGCAGGCAGTAACGCCAGCACCGATGCCCGCCCCGGCTCAAAAACCTGCGCCCGAACCTAAAAAAGAAAACCGTATTGGCTTGTGTCAAAGTGAGTTGGCTTCCTTAAAAAAAGTGAATGCTAAAGCTTATGCCGCGCGTAAAGCCTATTTTGACAGCTTAGTTAGCAATGCGTCTGTTTACAGCGCGGTACGTGGCGAAGTTAACACACAAACTAAAGATACATTGGACGCATTGTATAAATACAAAACTAACCAGGTGTGTGCGCAAATTGAGCGTGATGTGCTGGATGCGTTGATTCGTAGAGGGGAGAGCGTGAAGTGAAAAAGGGTATCAAGTATGGCTTCCTACTCACATTAATGATGCCACTGGGTGGCGTTTATGCGGTGGAGAAAGCCAGTGATGAACTGACCTTGCAGTCGCTGGATGCCATCACCAGCAAGGTGGATGATGCGCCGGCGTTGCTTTTATTAACGCCTTCTCAATTGGAGGCTATCAGTCCGCCAGAAGAAAAAGCGGTGGGTAAATCCCAAAAAAATCAGCTCGCTAAACATAAAGAAAAAGCGCCAGCGGCACCACTTCGCGAGTTGAAAGCACAGCAGGCGAAAATTAATCAGCTCAATGCTACGCTGGCCAAGCAAAATACTGAGCTAAAACAGTTGAGGCAAACCGCTAAAGCTGATGCCGATGCCCGTACTGAAATTGAGCAATTGAAAAAATCGCTGCAAGATAATCTGCAAAATACTGAAAAAATGCAGCAGCAATTGGTTGCTATGACCACAGCGCAAAGTACGAAAAAACAGGAAGATAACAAACTGCGACAAGCTCTGGAAAAGAGCCAGCAGCAAAGTTCGGCCTTGCAAAAGCAGATTGATACTCTGACCACATCGCAGAATGAACGAGCGAAACAAAATCAGGAGCTGCAACAAGAATTAGCTGTGCTGAAGAAACAACAGGCCGAAAAACAGCAGGCCGCGACGGTGGTACCGAAAAGCGCGACGGAGATCCGTGACTATGCTATTGGTAGTTCGTTAGGCAAAGACATGTTAGCGCTGTTACAGGAAAAAGCTGCACAGGGCGTCGAAGTCAACGATCGTATGGCGTTTGCTGGGGTACAGGATACCTTAAACGGTAAGCCGCAGTTACCACAGGATAAAATTGCTAAAGCGTTGTTTGAAACCGAAGTTGCATTGAAAGAGAAAGAAGAACAGCTGAAGACGCAAACTGAATCTAAGGGCGCGCATTATATCGCGCAATTTAAGAAACAGAAGCGGTCAAAGCAGGATCCATCAGGTTTCTATTATCGTGTTGACTATTTAGGCGATGGTAAAATTTCGCCTACGGATACCGTTGCGGTTGTGGTGAAAGAAAGTCTGATTGACGGCAAAGTCATTAAAGATATGGACGTGGCTGGAACATCGATTTCGCAACCACTCAATAGTTATCCTCCAATGTTCAAGGCGGCTATTAGTCAGTTGCAAAACCACGGAAGTATGACCATGGTCGTTCCGCCGGAGTTAGCCTACGGCGACAAAGGTTTACCTCCGGATATTCCTCCAGGTTCAACCATGGTCTATAACGTAAGAGTACTTGAGGTCTTACCTTCTTCAGAGAAAGCACCGGTTACCAAATAACGTCGGTGTCTAAACGGTTTACACCCGGGTATGTTGAGTGTCGAAGATAGTTAGATGGCACACGCTAAATATGAATAACTCTAAAGCGCTCAACATTACTCGCGGTGTAAATGACCGTATTTTGAATATTCCTATGCCCTAAATAATCTTGAATCAGTCGTGTATCGACACCTTTATCCGCCAGTGCAAATCCGCATGAGTGCCGCAGCATATGTGGATGAACTTGAACACTGATACCCGCCAATTCACCATAGGTTTTTATTAAACGATAAAGTTGTTGGCGTGAAATCTGGCCACCGTGCCGTGATAAGAATAACCATGGGCTGTCTGCTTCAAGATAGCGTGAACGCTGCCCTAACCATTTCATTATTGCAATACGTTCGCGGGTTTGAATTGGGTGCTGAACTGAAAACCCATTTTTTAAGCGTGCGACATGTATACGGTTAGTGGTGAGATCAATATCTTCCAGGCGAAGCCCCCGCAGTTCACTGACACGCAATCCATGGATAAAACACATAAGTAGCATACAGCGATCGCGAATTCCATTTGGGCTATCAGGAACGGCCGCGATCATCTGCTCAATTTCAATATGACTGAGGTATTTGCGTTTTTTCATTTCTCTTCCTTGACAAATCTCGAATAGCCTTCATTTATCAGGCTGTTCGAGATTAAAGCATCGATAACTTATTACGGCAAACAAATTAAGAATCTTAATAAATAAGAAAAATCTGTAAGAAATGTTGGCGTAGACGGGTGTTGTGGGTGCTTTTAGCGATATAGTGTGAGAAAAAATAGCGTATCAGGCGTTATTTTGAACAGTTGGTTTCCTTGGTGATAGACTTATTGTAGGGGGAAAATCAATAAAAACAAAATGATTAACCTGTTAAGAGTCACGCGATCACCCATTACACGGCATTATTTTTCAGACTCTATTATCCCGGTCAGGATTATTCGTTTTTCTATTTTGATTGGCGAAATCATGATTGCGGTAGATAGACTATCGTCAATTTTTATCGCGACATGTTCAGTCTGCTTTGAGGCGATAGAGGCGCGGTATGCTGTTAAAAATGAGAATTATTTTTGATATCACCTGCGTGCTGACTACAATGCCTGCCATTGCATTTTTCATTAGGGGTGACTTATGGCGTTGCTACGGGTGGTTTATCACCAGTATCGCTGGCCGTTTTTGGCGGTAATGGCATTGACCATGGCCAGCGCTGCATTAGGTATTGGCATTATTGCTTTTATCAATGTGAATTTGATGGCAGTGGCGGGTAATCCGTTTGCTATCTTACCTAAGTTTCTCGGCTTACTTATGCTGCTAATGGTGGTGACGCTGGGATCGCAATTGGCGTTGACGACCTTAGGCCATTATTTTGTCTACCGGCTGCGTGGCCAACTGATCAAACGTATTCTTGATACGGATATTGAGCGTATCGAACAACTGGGTAGTGCTTCATTACTGGCCAGCTTGTCGAGTGATATTCGCAATATTACTGTGGCGTTCGTGCGTTTGCCGGAACTGATACAAGGCGTGATATTAACACTCGGCTGTGCAGGCTATCTGGCCTGGCTGTCACCGCAGATGTTATTGGTAACGGCTATGTGGGTTGTTGTTACGATTGTTGTCAGTTGGTTGTTGGTGTCACGAGTTTACCGTCACCTGAGCAATGTGCGTGAAGCAGAAGAACGTTTATATCAGGATTATCAATCGGCGATTGATGGGCGCAAAGAACTTGCGTTGAATCGTGACCGTGCCAAGGCATTATTCCAAAATGCCTATCAGCCGAATGCGCAAGACTATCGCCATCACATCATTCGTGCGGATACTTTCCACCTTAGTGCGGTGAATTGGTCAAATATTATGATGCTTGGCGCTATTGGTTTGGTCTTTTTCATGGCTAACACGCTAGGCTGGGCTAATACCACGGTTGCGGCGACCTATTCGTTAACACTGTTGTTTTTACGTACCCCGTTGTTGCAAGCAGTCGGGGCGTTTCCCACGTTGTTAAGCGCGGAAGTGGCATTCAATAAAGTAAAATCTCTCAAGTTAGCTGATTACCAACCAACATTCCCGGCAACGATCGGGATGCCTTGGCAAACCCTTGAGTTGCGCGACATAGTATTCCATTACGGTGCCAGTGAGCAGCAGCAAGGTTTTGCCGTTGGCCCACTAAACCTTATGCTGCGTCGCGGGGAATTGATCTTCGTGATTGGCGGAAACGGTAGCGGAAAATCAACATTGGCGATGTTGCTGACAGGATTATATCAGCCGGTCAGTGGGCAAATTTTGTTGGATGGTGTGGAAATGCAGGCACACCAAATTCACCACTATCGTCGCTTATTTTCGGCTATTTTTACTGATTTTCACCTCTTTCACCATCTTCAAGGTGAGGATGGAAAGCAACCGAATGAAGGGTTAGTAGAATGTTGGCTTGAAAAGTTAAATATAAAAAATAAGCTTAAGTTTGAGGGAAACAGGGTAACTAATCCGCAACTTTCACAAGGGCAGCGTAAACGCTTGGCTCTGTTACTGGCCGTGGCAGAACAACGTGACATTTTGCTACTCGACGAGTGGGCAGCCGATCAAGATCCGCAATTCCGACGTATTTTCTACCGGGAAATATTGCCTGAATTACGCGCGATGGGTAAGACGGTATTTGCCATTAGCCACGATGATCACTATTTTGAACATGCCGACCGATTGTTAGAAATGCGTACAGGGCAACTCCGTGAACTGACCGGGGTTGAGCGAGAACAGGCCAGCCGCGATTCCGTCACGCAAATTGGATAATCCCACCCGTCAGTCAGGCTATGCCACAATAGCCTGACGCTTCAGCTTTCCCTTGCCCAGGGGATGCTTGATTTCTGATGTTAAAAAATAGGAGCCTGTTAAGGCTAGGTTTACTTTTGTCTATATGTTACGTGGCAGACTATTTCTGACTTTTTTTGTTGATTGAAGAAAATAATAACTAAATGTTTTATAAAGTTTATTTTCATCCCTGTCGTGAAATACCCCTTTCAAGGTAATCGCTAGTGCGCATATAAGAAATTACCATAGGGGAAACACACCCGCCGGTTTTGTGTAATGGATTAATGGCGGGATGACAGTGGGCGTTATCGGTAACCGCTTTTGCCACTTAGGGAAGAAATATGATGGAAAAAAAATTGTTTATAAAGCACGAGAAGGAAGCGAATCCCTCTTACAATAAGGCGAAAATCCCTGCATCGTGGCAACTGAATGAAGCGCAGCAGGCCTTTATTGAGGATCTATGGCAGGACGACGCACCAGAGATAGAGCGTTGCGTTCTGCCCGAAACTGACGTTAACTAATAACCCGGTTTCGGCCAGCTAGGATACCAAACAGCATTTGCATCACCGTTAGCCCCAGCAGAATGCCGAGCGGTACTGCCCAACTTTGCGTCAGATCGTGCAGTAGACCAAAAAGGGTAGGACCAACGGCGGCGAGCAGATAGCCGACCGACTGCGCCATGCCGGATAAGAGTGCGGCTTGATGGTGATGTTGGCTCCGTAAGCCAAAGAACGATAAAGCCAGCACCAACGAACTGCCTGCACCAAGCCCCGCAAATACCAGCCAGACTAACGAACTGTCTGGTAACCACAACAACCCTGCGATACCGATTAAAATCAACAACGAACTGAACAGTGCGATCATTCTTTGATCGCGGGCGCGCGGTAAGATGATGACCATAAAAAAATTAGCGACTATCGCCACAACTTGATAAATAAACAGCTCAAATCCAGCCTGCTGCGGCGAAGTGCCGTGGCTGACGGCGAAGGCGCTGAACCATCCGATAATGGTGTAAAACGTGACCGATTGAAGCCCCATAAATAAGGCAACCTGCCAACCTAGAGCGCTTCCCCACGGGGAGCGAATACGCGATGGCAACGCACCTGCCGATGCTGTTGGCGTTGGCAGAGGTTTAGGATGGCGTAGCTGTGGCAACCAAACGATGAGTGCCAGTATGGCCAACGCGCCCCAGCACAATAAGGAAAAACGCCAGCCATTGCCGTTCAGCGTCGCGAGCGGCACGGCGATGCCTGACGCTGTGGCGGCAACTAACGACATCACGGCGGCGTATGCGCTGATCATGGCTGCCGCGCGTTGCGGGAAGTCGCGTTTCACTAATGTGGGAAGTAGCACGTTGGCAAAGGCAATTGCCGCACCTATCAGCCCGCTACCGAGCCATAACAGACTTTGTGGTTGCTGCGAGCGTAACCCAATCCCCAAGACTAACAACAGCAGCGCCAGGCCGAGCGTGCGCTCGATACCAATGCGCTTTGCCAGCGCTGGCGTTACCGGTGAGAGAACGGCGAACAAAATCAATGGTAAGGAGTTAAGCAAACCCGCGGCAGTCGCCGACAATGTAAGTTGCTGCTGGATTTGTTCCAACAGCGGACCCACGCTGGTCAGCGCGGCGCGCAGATTTGCCGCTATCAGCATGATACCGATGATTAATAATACCGGATGGCGTAAGTGGCGGCGTGGTTTGGCGGTGGTTATATTTGTGGATGAAATAGATTGGGGCATGAGATCCTCGCATCTGGCATGCAGCCAATCGATTTTGTATGGCGTGATGCGTTGGTTGATGTTAACGCACGGGTTAGCGCCCCGTATCCGCGCGAAAGTGTAGGTAACAAAACGCTTTCTGACAAGCGAAGCGGTGACGAATTAAACAGAGCCGGCCTAACGGGTTTATAGACAAGCCAATGATTAGAGAACGCGTGGCAGTGGGGCGTCGTGGCGTAAGGCGCCGGAGCGCACCGCGTTATGTCAGGCTAAGGTAGCTCGGATCATTAGACGAGGTTGCCACCAGCCTCGGTTAAACTGTTGGCACCGTCATCACGCTACACTCCATCCTATTTTCGCACTCTCCCTATCGTTTCATTGCGCTCGCGAGCTTTAACGCATTGGCAGCGGGCTCAGCGCCATTTTTGCTGACCGATCTGGCTGGCGACTGAAACGCCAACAGCTGTGGTGATACTTTGCCACGCTGTTTCGGTGGGCGACACTCACCAATGTGACATTGGGTAAATCATCCACCAACAGGCAATACATCAGTTGTTCGGTTTCATCATCCAGCGCGCTGGTTGCCTCATCCAAAAACAATATATCTGGCCGAATGAGAATGGCGCGGGCGAATGCCAACCGCTGCTGTTCGCCTGGTGACAAGCGTTGGCTCCAATTTGCAGAGGTGTCTAGCCAGTTTTTGAGATGCTGAAGCTGGCATTTTTCCAGTACTTTTAATAACGCAGCGTCGCTATATTCAGTCGCTAATTGTGGATAGATAAGCGCTGCACGCAACGTGCCAATTGGAATATAGCTACGCTGTGGCAGAAACAATGACGTCAGGTTTGCATCCCGTTCGAGGGTTCCGCTGCCATACGGCCAGATTCCGGCTATCGCACGCAGTAGCGTCGATTTACCGCAGCCGGACGGGCCGACGAGCAACACACGATCGCCACGTTTGAGTGCCATGTTGCTATCTTTTAGCAACGGTTGGCCGTCCGGTAAGTGTAGGCTGAGATGATTGAGTCTCAGTGGCTGCGTACACTGCCATTGCAGCGTGATGCCGCGGGGTTGATGATGTACCTGCTCCATCGCCGCATTGAAACCGGCTAATCGGTTGACGCAGGCTTTCCAGGTCGCAAGCGTATTAAAGGCATCAATAAACCATGACAGCGCGCCCTGAACTTGACCAAATGCGGAGGCAATTTGCATCATGCCCCCCATTTGGATCGCACCGGAAAAATAACGGGGTGCAGCCACTAATAGCGGAAATACGATGGCGAACTGACCATAAAAATTACTGGCAATGTTAAGCCGACGCGTGACGCGCATGATTGACCACCAATTGCGACGAATAGATGCGAAGCGGCTCCCTAACTGTTTTGCCTCATGAGGTTCACCGTGGTACAACGCGATGGCATCGCTATTCTCGCGGATGCGTATCAGCCCAAAACGGAAATTGGCTTCATAGTGCTCCTGATTAAAACCCAGCATGACCAAGGGCTTACCCACCCACCAAATCAGTAGTGAGCCGATGGCGGCGTACAGTAAGGCAAACCACACCATATAGCCATGAAGCGTGATGCTGTGGCCATTCACGGCAAACGTCAGTGGCCCGCTGACATGCCAGAGAATGGTAACGAAAGAAACGAGCGTCACTACGCTGGAAAGTAAACCAAGTGACAGTGAAAGCGTATATTGCGTTAGCACGTTGAGGTCTTCGGCGATTCGCTGGTCAGGGTTATCAACGCGTTGCTGCTGCTCGGTATGGTAATAGGCCTGATGAGCCAGCCATTTATCCATGTACTTTTCCGTCATCCAACGGCGCCAGTGCATTTGCAACCCTTGCGTTAGATAAACTTTATAGACCGCCAGCACGATGAATATCAGCGCCAGATAGGTGAAACGCCCTAATTGTTGCTTGAATACCGGGTAGTTTTTATTCTGTAACGCGTCGTAAAATACTTGATTCCATTGATTGATTTGCACGCTAATGTAAACCAAGCCTAACGACAGACCAATGATGGCAATTAGCATTGTCCAGGCACGCCATTTTTCTTCAGAGACCCAAAAGGGTTTTATCAGTTGCCAGACGGCATGCTTTTGCGTAAGTGGACTGTTCATACGGCTCCAGAATAAAAATGTTATTGGCAGCATGCGTTACTGGTTAGTAACAAACAAACCGGGCTTGTAAGCAGATTTATCCGCGCTAACCGTTTGAAATAACACTTTGAATCTGGATGACTACAGCGATCCGTCACCCGTTTTTACGCTATCAGCAAAAAGGGGATGGCAGGTAGGGAAGGGATTTGACGTCAGCGGGGCGCGCTAAAGAGACGAGTAACAACGTGTGTTATGTGTAGGATAGCGCGGGGCTAATACCGTCAGCCCCGCTATTCAGATTAAGCCCAAGTTACCGCGCCGCTCAGCGCTTCTTTCCAGCTCTCGATATTGTCCAGATAATTGCCAGCCGGTAACAAAGACAAATGGCCTGTGGAATCTTGTAGGGCGAACGTAGGGAAGCCTTGACCGCGCACCTTAGCCAGAAAAGCACGACTTTCGGCAACGTGTTGAGCGGTCTGAGTACCACTGTTAAAACGCATTTCCGCGATAAACGCAGCCGAGGGCAGCCCCAACTCATGGGCCAATGCTTCGAGCACCGGTGTATCAGCGATACGTCGACCTTCTTGATAATGCGCCTGCTGAATGCGGTGCAACATATCCAGGCCGCGCCCTGCTAACTGTTGAGCCGCAAGGATAGCGCTAATCGGCGGTGTGGAGTCCAATACCGCCGTGGTATCGCGTAACAAGCCATTGAAGTAGGCTTCACCGAACGTCTGGCCGGTCAACTCCGCGATCCGTTTGTCTTGCGGTATCACGTAGTTACGCCATTCTTCCGTGATTTGACGACGGTGACTGCCTGTCATCATGCCGCCCGCATGCAACACGATTCTTAGCCCGGGCAGGCTTTGAGCTGCTTTCACCAACGGTGCTGCGCCATAACACCAGCCGCAAAGTGGATCGAAAACGTAATGCAGGGTTGCCGAATTCATACTTAACCTCGTTAATCAGTGGCTTATTGCGGCCATTTCATTTCGCCTTTCAGCACTTTTGCGCTCAGCTCTAGGCTCGACTCGTCTTTCAGCGTTGGATAATGCGTCTTCATGGCCTCAACCAATGCTACGGAATCTTTTGCTTTCGGCAGTGCTGTTTCCAGCGTGGTCAGATAATGTTGGGTAAACGTCACTGAGGCTAAGGTCTGCGCTGCGCCTGGCAGAAAATGTCCTGGTACGACGATCTGTGGTTTCAGCGCCTGAATACTGGCCAGCGTTTGCTGCCAGTGCGCGCGCGATGCGACGGTCTGATTGTCGGCGATCCACGGATGAATATTATCACCGGCGACAGCAACGCCGCCCACGACGGCTTTTAGCGATGGGATCCAAACATAAGTACGATCCGGTGTCGGGCCGTTTAGGCCTTTTACTTCAATTTTTTGTCCATCAATGGTGAAGCTGTCACCGTGTAGCGGTTGCGGCACGATCACACTTTTCGGCGCATTTTGTTTCAGAATCGGCCCCCAGTAGGCCAGTTTACCGTCTTTGGTCGCATTGATTTCTTTAATGGTCCCCGGCGTCGCAATGATATTTGCCTGAGGGAATGCGGCTTTAATCACGTCCAGCCCGAAATAAAAATCAGGATCGGAATGGCTGATGTAGACGGTCGTTAATTTTTTACCGGTGGCTTGGATCTTTTTTACCAACTGCTCGGCGTCGTTACGCTGGAACTGTGCGTCGATCAATGCCACTTCGTTTTTACCGCTAATGATTTCGGAAGAAACTGGGAACACGCTGTTTTCTCCGGGGTTATAGACTTCCAGGGTCAGCGCATCGGCAGCGGTGGCGTAGGTGCTAATGACAGCGAAGCCAGAAAACGCTAAGGCGATAAAGGTTTTTTTTAACATGTGCAGGTGTCCTATCGGTATTGAGAAGTTACTTAGATGTTAGATTGCATAATGCGAAAGAAAAACCGGATAATAAGCAACTATTAATTGCATAAATCGGACGAATCATGGATCGCATTACTGCCGCTGAGGTTTTTGTTGCCATTGTTGAACGGGGCAGCATGATTGCTGCGGCTGAAACGTTGGGGATGTCCCGGGCGATGGTGACGCGTTATTTGTCACAGATGGAACAGTGGGCAGGCACACGTTTATTGCATCGCACCACACGTAAACTCAGCCTGACGGATGCTGGAGAACGCACATTGGAACGTTGTCGGCAGATGCTGCTCGTCGCCGGGGAAATCGACTTTACGGAGGGTGAGCCGAGCGATGAGCTACGTGGGCTACTGCGTATTACCTGTTCGCAATCGCTGGGGCAAAGCGTACTGGTCGGTGCGGTAGCGCAGTATTTAACGCGCCATCCACAGGTGGCAGTCGATCTGCAAATGAATAATCGCGCAGTGAATTTGGTGGAGGAACGGATCGATTTGGCACTGCGCATCACCAATGAGTTGGATCCCAACTTGATTGCCCGACCGCTGTCCACCTGCACCTCGGTGGTATGCGCCTCACCGGCCTATCTGGCTGCGCACGGCATACCGCACCAGCCGCAGGATTTGGCTTTACATAACTGCCTGACCTACTCCTATTTCGGCAAAAGCCTGTGGCATTTCGAGCATCAAGGCATTAAATCAGCAGTGGCAGTCAGCGGAAATCTCAGTGCTAATGAGTCGGTGGTATTAATGGCGGGGACGTTACAAGGGGCGGGGATTTCGTTGCAACCGTATTACTCGGCAGCACCGTTATTGGCACGCGGCGAATTGATCGCGTTGTTACCGGATTACCAGCCACAATCGATGGGGATTTACGGTATCTACACGTCACGCCGCCAGATGCCCGCAACGCTGCGCACCATGTTGGATTTTTTAGTCGAGTGGTTTGCCACTGATGAACAGTGGTTAGCCACGTTGCAGATGAAGAGATAAGACGGTGTCATATTTGTTCACAGTTTCACCACGATAAGTTTTTAAAGGAATAAAGCCACAGCCTTATGCGTAGTAATGGAAACGTCATTGGCAAGTTGAATAGAGAGCTTTACTCGATCACCTTGGATTGTTTTAGTGAACGTGAAATAACGGTCGCCAGACGGGCAGAAAAATGCTCTGTCTGCTGTTGCAGGTGCGTGATAAACGCGCTAACCAGCGCAGAAGATGGGCGATGTAATGGCCGAATCAGACTGACAGTGAACGGCACGTCGACGCTGAACGGCCGCAGATGTACGCCGCTATCGGCGTAATCCAACGCGGTGAGTGGATTGACGATAGATAGCCCTACGCCCGCTTTCACCATCGCGCACACTGACGCTGCGCTGTGGGTTTCCATTACCATGCGCCGATCAATGCTGTGTTCGCTGAACAATAAATCGAGCAGTTGGCGGTAGCTATCGGTATTCGACAGGCTGATAAAGTTCTCTTCGGCAAAGTCTTGCGGTGTCAGTAAAGGCTTCGCCAACAGGGGGTGACCGGCTGGCAATACGCAAACTTCGTTCAATGTCATTAGCGTTAAACGTTCGGTTCCCGCTGGCGTTTGGATATTTTCCGTTAATCCCAAATCGTGACGTTGCGCCGATAACCACTCTTCCAGCAGCGGCGACTCTTGCGGAATGACGCTAAAACTCACCTCAGGATGGCGATCGAGAAAAGGCTTACACACTGCAGGTAACAGCGATTGGGAAAATACGGGCAGGCAGGCAATGGATAGTTGCGCATGCTGGAACTGACGAATGCCAACGGCCGCCGTTTTGATGCGCTCCAGGCCATAGTAGGAACGCTGAACCTCTTCAAACAGTCTCAGCCCTTGTACCGTCGGGGTTAAGCGGCCGCGTACTCGATCAAACAGGTGCAACTGTATCAATTTTTCAAACCGCGCGAGTTCACGGCTGACTGTGGGCTGTGACGTTTTCAATAAGGCGGCTGCCTCGGTGAGGTTGCCGGTGGTCATTACCGCGTGAAAAATCTCAATCTGGCGCAGAGTAATGGCGTGCATTGGGGTTCTCCAGCAACGGGATAGCAAAGTACAGGGTATATCATAAATGAATAGACTGTACCTAAATGGATATTTTTAACACCTATAAAGCTGCGGCATGATGATAAAAATAGTTATTTAGAGAATCTAACCATGCCACGCACTTTAAACGATAACTCCACCGCGTTAAACGCGGCTAACCTGCTGGCGCTACCGTCACGCTTTGGCTGCCCGGTTTGGGCCTACGACGCGGCGATTATCAGCGAGCGTATCGGCCAGTTACGTCACTTTGACGTCATTCGTTTTGCTCAGAAAGCCTGCTCAAACATTCATATTCTGCGCCTGATGCGTACGCAAGGGGTAAAAGTGGATTCGGTATCGCTTGGTGAGGTAGAGCGTGCGTTGCAGGCCGGTTTTCAGCCGGGTACAGGAGACATCGTATTCACGGCTGATGTGTTGGATCACGCGACGTTAGCGCGGGTTAGCGAACTTAACATACCGGTTAATGCCGGTTCCATCGACATGCTGGAGCAGCTCGGCCGTCAATCCGCCGGGCATCCGGTGTGGTTACGCATCAATCCTGGGTTTGGTCACGGACATAGCCAAAAAACCAATACCGGTGGCGAAAACAGTAAACACGGAATTTGGTATGCCGATTTGCCGCAGGCGGTAGAAAAAATTCAGCAGTATGGGCTAAAGCTATTGGGTATCCATATGCATATTGGTTCAGGCGTGGATTATCAGCATCTGGAGCGGGTATGTGATGCCATGGTGCAGCAGGTTATTGACCTAGGGCAGGATATCAGCGCGATCTCCGCCGGTGGCGGCCTGTCGATTCCTTATCAGCAGGGTGAGGAAGCGATTAATACCGAACACTATTTTGGCCTGTGGAACCGGGCGCGTGAACGTATTGCGGCACATCTGGGGCATCCGATAACGCTTGAGATAGAGCCGGGGCGTTTCCTGATGGCGGAGGCTGGTGTACTGGTGGCGGAAGTGCGTGCAGTGAAGAATATGGGGCGACGCCATTTTGCACTGGTTGATGCGGGTTTCAACGATCTGATGCGTCCGGCGATGTACGGCAGCTATCACCATATTTCGCTGTTGCCAGCCGATGGGCGTGAGACGAGTGGGCAAGCGTTGCGCGATACGGTCATTGCCGGGCCACTGTGCGAGTCAGGGGATGTCTTTACCCAGCAAGCGGGCGGAGGCGTGGAGACACGTCAACTGCCTGCGGTACAAGTGGGGGATTATTTGGTGTTCCACGATACGGGCGCGTACGGCGCATCCATGTCATCCAACTACAATAGCCGTCCGCTGCTGCCGGAAGTGCTGTTTGAAAATGGCGAACCTCGGTTGATTCGCCGCCGTCAAACAATCGAGGAGTTGATCGCATTGGAGCAAGTCTAAACGGTTTGGGCGAATGGCCCGGGGAGCACCGACTCACGCAGCCTCAATTCACCGGTAAACGGCGTGAGGGGCTGCAACGGCTCCCCGTTAATCAGCCGCAGAGCTTGACCGATTGCAGCTTCAATCATGGCGTCGATCGGTAAATAGACGGTGGACAGGGCCGGTTGCAGGTAAGCAGCGCTGGGTTCATCGTCGAAACCGAACAGCGAAACATCATGTGGCAGACGTTTGCCTGCTTGATTGAGCGCCTTCATTGCGCCGATTGCCATATCGTCATTGCTGGCGAACAGCGCACTGAAGCCGGTGCCGCAGCTTAGTAAGCTGTGGCAGCAACGATAACCTCCGGACACGCTGCTATCGCCGTATGCGACGCGCGCGTCGTTAAAGATAATGTGATGATGCGCTAACGCTTGACGATAACCCGCCAAGCGTGCTTGTGCGGTCGGTGTGGCTATCGGGCCTGTAATACAGGCAATCTCACGATGCCCTTGTTGAATCAGATAATCCACCGCGTTGAACGCCGCCTGTTGTTGTTCGAAGAACACGCAGCGTTCTCGTGCCTGAGGTAAGTCACGGTTAATCACCATTACCGGCACCGGAAGGGTGTCGATCAGCGCCATCAATGCGCTTTCATCCATAAAACGCGTATAAAGAATGATTGCGTCGCAGCGCCGATCGGCGAGCAACTGTACCGCCTGGAGTTCATCTTCTGGCGTGTCGTGTCCGTCGGTGACAATCAGATGTTTGCCGCTGGCCTCAATCAGTTTGGCCGCTTGGCGCAGTAACCGGCCAAAGTAAGGCCCATCGAAGTTGGATACGACCAGCCCAATACTGTTGGAACTTTTATTGGCCAGTGACTGCGCTAAGAAGTTTGGCCGATAGCCCAACTCATCCATGGCTTTGAACACCGCATCGCGGGTGCTCTGTTTCACCTGGCCGGTGCCATTTAAAACGCGGGATACGGTGGCTTTTGACACGCCCGCGCGAATGGAAACATCCAACATGGTGATCATCTATCGCTAACCTCTTCTGTAAACATCCATGGTGGCAAATAGCGGCAGTTTAGCATAGGCCAAGCCGAAGCTATGCTTACCTTGCCAGCGCTACTGCCGCCGCAGACGAGACGCTGTTTAAATGGGGGCACCTTGGTGTAGCTCTGTCCGTTGTCGTTGGCAGTGCGCAGTGGTTAGTCTTGCTCGGACGCCTTGTTGATGCTGGCAACCGAATGGCGTCGCACCAAGGTTGGGCTAAACATATTAGTGATCTCTGGCAACGGTTGATTGTTCGCTAAGGCCAGAGCTAACTCCGCGGCCTGCGTTGCCATCGCCACGACCGGGTAACGAATAGTGGTTAAACGCGGACGCAAATAGCGAGAAATCAGCACATCATCAAAGCCGATCAGTGACATCTTGCCCGGCACATCAATGCTGTTATCACTGAGCACCGACAGCGCGCCAGCCGCGACCGGATCGTTGTAGCAGGTCACCGCCGTAAAATTTTTACCCCGACCCAATAGCTCGGTCATCGCCAGTTCACCGCCAATCTCATCCGGTTCACCATAGGCAATCAACTTCTCCTCAACGGCAATCCCGTGTTCTTGTAACGCATCCAGATAACCTTGCAGGCGGTCGGTGGCGTCAGAAATTTGATGGGTGGAGCAAATAATAGCGATACGCTGGTGGCCTTGTTGAATCAGGTGGCGCGTTGCTAACCAGGCACCATAACGGTCGTCCAATGCGACACAGCGGTGCTCATAGCCCGGCAGCGTTCTGTTGATCAGAACCATTCCGGGAATTTGCTGCATCCAAACGCTTAATTCCATATCGCTGAGTTTTTTGGCATGCACCACCAGCGCGGCGCAGCGATGACGTACCAATTGTTCTATTGCCTGACGCTCTTTTTCAGCTTGGTGGTAACCGTTACCAATCAGCAAGAAATTATGTGTTGCGTAAGCCACGTGCTCGACCGCTTTGACCATCGCGCCGAAGAACGGATCGGAAACGTCAGAAACAACCAACCCGAGCGTTTCGGTGGATTGTTGCGCCAGTGCACGGGCGTTAGCATTGGGGTGATATTGCAATTGTTCCATTGCGGCCAGCACCGCATTGCGCGAAGCTTCGCTGGCTTTCGGCGAGTTATTGATCACGCGAGATACCGTGGCGACGGAAACATCCGCCAGCTTGGCAACATCCTTTATCGTAGCCATATAGACTTCAACTTATCCTAGGGTAATCGCTTACACAGTCCAGTTTTGCGGAAAAATGCTGAGGCTGCAAGTACTCGCTGTGTATCTGTGGCCGTGTTGGCATCTTCTCTCCCTGTTTGCCGGGATTCTGAACCAGTGTGACAGCCTTCTGTACACCGTATTGAATCAGTAAATTTGGCACTTTTCGCCTATTTTTCGCGAAAGATGATCGAAATTTTATGGAGTTATTACGGATGGATGAAGGAAATTTACAGCTGGTTGCACTTAGAGCAAAAGTCTTTCGATTCAGCGGTAGTTTCTTTAAAAGCAGATCTCTAAAGTAGGCAGTCCCAGAGGTATTGATTGGTGAGAAATCAACATACTCTGTATGTTGAAGCCATTTTCAATTGCACCAACCTACGCGGATGCGTAGGTTTTTTTTTGCCTGCCTTATAGTATCCTTGCCTAGCAACTTATTAAAACACTTGGATTTTCAAGCAATACTTGAAGCCTACTGGGTAAATATGCTGAATCATAAGGAGAGTGGCATGATTATGTCTGCGTTGCGTACGCTGTTTCGTCTGCTTTATCGCGTAAGCGTCGAAGGCGACGTTCGTCATTTTCAGCAGCAAAAGTTACTGATTACCCCTAATCACGTATCTTTCATGGATGGTGTGCTGCTGGCGTTATTTTTGCCGATTAAACCGGTTTTTGCCGTCTATTCCAGCGTTTCTGAGCGTTGGTTTATGCGTTGGTTAAAGCCGTATATTGACGTTGTTTTTCTCGATCCGACTAAGCCGATGGCGATCAAGCATTTGGTGCGCGAAGTGCAAAAAGGGCGGCCAATTGTGGTGTTCCCAGAAGGCCGTATCACGGTAACCGGTTCACTGATGAAGATTTATGACGGTGCTGCGTTCATCGCCGCTAAATCTGGCGCGACAGTGTTGCCGATACGCATTGACGGCCCTGAATATAGCCCGTTTAGCCGGATGAAAGGGGTATTCAAGATCCGCGCCTTCCCGCAGGTCACTATCAGCATTCTCCCGCCAACGCACTTGCCAATGCCTGAGGCGCCACGCGCCCGTGAACGCCGCATGTTGGCCGGCGACCGCTTGCATCAAATCATGATGAAAGCACGTATGGAGACCCGTAAACCACAAACGTTGTTCAGCGCGTTATTGGCGGCGGCTGAACGCTACGGTATGACTAAACCCTGTATTGAAGATGTTAACTTCAAAGAAGACAGTTATCGTACCTTGATCAAGAAGTCGCTGGGCGTGAGCCGCATTTTGCAACGCTTTACGGCGGAAGGTGAGCACGTTGGTATGTTATTGCCCAACGCCACGATTACCGTTGCGGCTATTTTTGGTGCGTCATTGCGTAACCGTATTCCGGCGATGCTCAATTATACCGCCGGCTCGAATGGGTTGAAGAGTGCGATGGTGGCGGCGACGATCAAAACCATTGTGACATCACGTCAATTCTTGGAAAAAGGCAAACTGACTCATTTGCCGGAGCAAGTGCCGGAAGCTAACTGGGTATATTTGGAAGACTTAAAAGATACCGTCACGCTCACTGATAAGCTGTGGATCCTGCGCCATTTGCTGCAGCCGCAACGGGCGATGTTACCGCAGCAGCCTGATGATGCGGCGTTAGTTTTGTTTACTTCCGGTTCGGAGGGGAATCCCAAAGGCGTGGTGCATTCACATAGCAGTCTGTTAGCAAATGTGGAGCAAATTCGTACCATTGCTGATTTTACTCCACGCGATCGCTTCATGTCGTCTTTGCCACTGTTCCATTCCTTTGGCTTGACCGTTGGGTTAATCACCCCGCTGATGACCGGCAGTCGTATTTTCCTTTATCCAAGCCCGTTGCATTACCGTGTGGTGCCGGAGTTGGTGTATGACTGTAATTGCACCGTGCTGTTTGGTACTGCCACCTTCCTTAATAACTATGCCCGCTTCGCTCATCCTTATGATTTTGCTCGCTTGCGTTATGTGGTGGCCGGGGCAGAAAAATTGGCTGACAGTACTAAACAGATTTATCAGGATAAATATGGCATCCGTATTCTGGAGGGATATGGAGTAACCGAATGCGCGCCGGTGGTTTCGATTAATGTACCGCTGGCCGCCAAGGTGGGCACCGTCGGCCGCATCATGCCAGAAATGCAGGCGCGTCTGATCCCTGTGCCGGGCATCGAGCAGGGGGGGCGTTTGCAACTGCGCGGGCCAAACATCATGAAAGGTTATTTACGCGTTGAGCGCCCCGGCGAGCTAGAGCCACCTGTGGCTGAGGATGAAAACGGTACTCTGCAAGCGGGCTGGTACGATACCGGTGATATTGTCACATTGGATGAACAGGGATATTGCACTATTCGAGGGCGCGTGAAGCGTTTTGCAAAACTGGCCGGTGAAATGATTTCACTGGAAAGTGTGGAGCAGCTGGCGCTACGCGTGTCGCCAGACGAGCAGCATGGCGCTACGGTGAAAAGTGACAGCAGCAAAGGTGAGGCATTAGTGCTGTACACCACCGATAGCAACATGACCCGCGAAGTATTGCTGCGAGCTGCGCGCGAACAAGGCAGCCCTGAGTTGGCCGTGCCTCGTGATATTCGTCTGATTAAAACGTTGCCGGTGCTGGGCAGTGGTAAACCCGATTATGTGACTTTACGTAAAATGGCTGAACAGCCGGAGAATATCTGATGAATCAGCCGTTGACTGATAATACGCCGTTGTTGTCACGTGGCATGATCGCTGTCATCTGTGCTCAGTTTTTTTCTGCGTTTGGTGACAATGCGTTGCTGTTTGCCACTTTGGCATTGATCAAGCAACAACTTTACCCAGATTGGAGTCAGCCAATATTACAAATGGCGTTTGTCGCGACGTATATTATTTTGGCTCCCTTTGTTGGCCAAATCGCCGACAGTTTTGCCAAGGGACGAGTGATGATGTTCGCCAATGGCTTGAAACTGGCGGGGGCATTGGCGATCTGTTTTGGTTTGAACCCGTTTATCGGTTACAGCCTGGTTGGTATTGGCGCAGCGTCCTATTCGCCAGCGAAATACGGCATTCTCGGTGAAATAACCAGCGGTGAAAAACTGGTTAAAGCAAACGGCTTGATGGAGGCCTCTACGATTGCCGCAATCCTGATCGGTTCGGTGGCTGGAGGCGTACTGGCTGATTGGCATATCGTTGCTGCGCTGACGGTTTGTGCGCTGGCGTATGCCGTCGCGGTGGCGGCTAACCTGTATATACCGTACTTAGTGGCGGCACGGTCCGGTGCTTCTTGGGCGCCGCGCGCGATGACTCGTCGCTTTTTTGAGGCTTGCGTGGTGCTGTGGCGGGACGAGCAAACGCGTTTTTCTCTGATCGGCACGAGCCTATTCTGGGGCGCTGGCGTGACATTGCGCTTTTTATTGGTGCTGTGGGTGCCGGTAGCACTCGGTATTGCTGATAATGCGACACCGACCTTACTCAACGCAATGGTCGCGGTGGGGATCGTGATGGGGGCGGGCATTGCAGCCCGTTTTGTGACACTGAAAACGGTGAGACGGTGCATGCCTGCAGGCATCTTGATCGGTGTCGTTGTTGCGTTATTTGCCATGCAGACCACGATGATCAGTGCCTATGCTCTGTTACTGCTGATTGGCGTATTAGGCGGCTTTTTTGTGGTACCGCTAAACGCCTTGCTACAGGAGCGCGGTAAGCGCTCAGTGGGCGCGGGGAACGCAATTGCGGTGCAAAACCTGGGTGAAAATACGGCTATGTTATTGATGTTAGGCCTTTATTCGCTGGTGGTAAAAATGGGCGTGCCGGTGGTGGGAGTTGGAATCGGCTTTGGTGTCGTGTTTGCGTTGGCCATTACGGCATTATGGTTGGCAACAAAACGAAATTGATAACGCGGTTATTATAAATAATTTGGCGGCTATGCCAATATAAAAACATAGCCGCCAATTATTAATTAATTTGACTATTACTTACGGCCAAACCAATTTTTGAAGAAACCACTCAGCATATCCAGACCGGATTCGACAACGTTACCAATAGCGTTACCCAAGTTTGCACCGGCTTCTGTTGCGCCTTTTTTACCTGTTAGCTCAACAATAGCACCAATACTTTCACCCAGCAGTTTTACTGCATCAGCAAAAGCACCAGCACCGCTAACTTGTTCTAATTCTGTAGTAGATAAAGTTCTCATAATTAATTTCCTTATATTTATTTATATAGATTGCTAATACCGTTTAGGCAGGGTCGATTATACGATTGATTAAATTGTTGTCTAGCGAAATTTTTTAATAAAGGAACATTCTAATACTGCTTATTGTTTATTTTTTCATTTTTCATCTGACATGTATATATTTAATATGATTTGCATTTATTTTATATATTTTATTATTAATATAATATGACAAGTCATTTTTTGATAATTAAAGCCACCTGTAATACAGGTGGCAAATGCTTATGGTGCGGGAATAGTAAAGCGAGTATGAATATCTTCCAATTCTTTCATGATTTCGTCATTTAATGTCAGTTCAAAACTGTCGATATTGGTTTTCAACTGTTGTAATGTGGTCGCGCCCAGCAGGGTGCTGGCAACAAACGGTTGCTGTCGTACGAACGCCAGCGCCATTTGCGCCGGGTCCAGATTATGTTTCTTGGCTAACGTGACGTATTCGGCAATCGCTAATTGTGTATGCGGCGCTGAATAGCGAGTAAAGCGGCTGAATAACGTATTTCGAGCGCCCGCAGGTTTGGCCCCGTTAAGGTATTTACCGGTTAACGTACCAAATGCCAAGCTAGAATAGGCCAACAATTCAACGCCTTCATGTTGGCTGATTTCCGCCAGGCCAATCTCAACGCTTCGGTTTAGCAGGCTGTAAGGATTTTGAATGGTGACAATGCGTGGTAACTCATGTTTTTCTGCTAAATGTAGATAACGCATCACGCCATAAGGGGTTTCATTTGATACGCCGATATAACGAATTTTACCGGCACGTACTTGCTCGTTAAGCGCTTCCAGCGTTTCCAACAGCGTTACCGTTGCCATTTCATCGGTATATTGATAATTGAGCTTGCCGAAGCAGTTCGTGGCGCGTTGTGGCCAGTGCAACTGGTAAAGATCGAGATAATCGGTATTCAACCGCTGTAGGCTGGCATCCAGCGCTGCGCGAATATTTCTGCGGTCGAGCGCCTGTTGCGGGCGGATGCTATGGTCAGAACCTCGCACTGGCCCCGAGACCTTACTGGCCAGCACGATTTTTTCACGATTGCCGCGTGCTTTGATCCAACTGCCAATGTAGCGCTCAGTTAACCCTTGCGTTTCAGGCTTAGGCGGAACGGGATACATTTCTGCGGTATCGATCAGATTGATACCGGCAGCGACGGCATAATCCAGTTGGGCATGAGCGTCGGCTTCACTGTTTTGTTCGCCAAAGGTCATGGTACCCAGTCCTAGCATGCTGACTTCTAAAGAGCTATGGGGAATACGATGGTATTGCATTAACGGCCTTCCTTTCTTGTTAGCGCTACGGGTAGCGATGCCCGGCAAAACAGCTGCTTATGGTCAGGTTTATCGTCTGTAAGGCGGTAAACGCCTTATCGGACTATAACTAAGCTGTACGGATGGGGAAAGGGGAGGAGAGAGAAAGGCTACCGCGAGCAAGGCCAGCGATAACCAATAATGCACGTTATCGCTTGATCATGTGGGAAACTTGGTCGCCGTTAATTTGGCGGTTGTTGCCCGTTTCATCTTGATAACTGATCAGGCCGGTGTCCTTGTCAATTTCGGGTTTTCCCTGCGTCAGGATCATATTACCGTCTTTAGTTGCCATAACGTAATCACTGGAACAGCCAGCTAATCCAACGGCCATTACCAGGGCGGAAATTACGAATACCCACTTTTTCATCCTGCGGATCCTCAGTTTTACAGAAAGGGACGTGCCTATAAGATTAGCAAACTACGGATAGCGTTATCTCAGAAAGTTCTTTATTTGTATCCGTAAAACCCAAAGTAATCGAATGGGGCGCCAGATAGCGCCCGCCGTTGCGTTACTCCGTTGCGTTTGTCTTTTTGCCGCGAATCAAATTAAGCGCTTCCACTGACATAGAAAAGAACATGGCGAAGTAGATATAGCCTTTTGGCACATGTATTTGGAAACTTTCTAACATCAGGGTGAAACCGACCAAAATTAAGAATGACAACGCCAGCATTTTCACCGATGGGTGGCGATTGACGAACTCGCCGATCGGGCGAGCGGCAAACATCATCACACCAACGGCAATGACCACGGCGGCCATCATAATAAACAGATGGTCTGACAGACCGACGGCGGTAATGACGGAATCCAGACTAAAGATGATGTCTAACAACATGATTTGCACAATGGCGCCAAAGAAACTGTGCACCTTAGTATTGTGTTCTTCTTCCGAACCTTCGATGGTTTCATGGATCTCTTTACTGGCCTTCCAAATCAAGAATAGGCCGCCCAATAGCAGAATTAAATCCCTGGCCGAGACGCTTTGCCCCATTAGGGTGAATAGCGGATGTGTCAGGCGAATAACCCAAGCGATAGAGGCCAACAGCGCCAGACGCATCAGCATCGCCGCGGCTAAACCAAGGCGTCTTGCCTTGTTCTGCTGTGCTTTCGGCAGCTTTGCGACGACCAGAGACAGGAATATGATGTTATCAATACCCAACACGATCTCAAGGATGGTCAACGTACCTAGCGCTAACCAAGCATTGGGATCCACAATCCATTCAAACATTGCCCTGTACACCTTAAAAATTCAAAGCCGTAATTATACGCGTTTATTGAAATGACAACACCATTGGCTAAACGCAATCTAAACAAAGGGCGTTTAGATTAAAAAGTGCCGTGCCAACAAAGCGTGGGTAAAACATTTTTTCAAATAAAAGCCGCGCGGCAGCGTCATGATCGGTTGACCCAGCTCGCCAATCGCTTCGGTTAGCGCTTTGCTGTTGGCCGCCTTGGGCCGCAGTTGTAGCACTTCGCCGTGGCGTGCGGTGATACGCTCAACATGGCCAAGTACAATCAAATCCATCAGTTCTTCCCAATCATGCTTTAGCTGTTCTTCTTCTTCTGCATTGGGGCTCCATAACAGGGGTGAGCCGATACGCCGCTGTGCCAGTGGGATTTGGCGTTCCCCCTCTACGGGAATCCACAGCACCCGCGCGAGCTTGTGGCGAACATGGCTGCTTTCCCAGGTTACACCGCTATTGCCTGTGAGCGGTGCCACGCAGACGAAGGTGGTTTCTAACGGTTTACCCGCGGCGTCAATTGGGATGGTTTTCAGCTCAATGCCCAGCTCGGGGAAGTCCTGCTCCGGTTTGCTGCCCGCCATTGCCCCTAAATACAGTTCCAACAACATACCAACCCAGCCTTTATCGCGTTTCAGATCGTTGGGAATAGCGATTTGCGCCTGTGCGGCCAGTTCTCCGAAACGACAGCCAGCAAGTTGTTGTGCCCGTTCTAAAAGCTGTTGTTCACTTTTCGGCGGGGGCGGTAGCGGGGATAAAAATGCCATAAATCAAGCTCGTATTTTGTGGTTAAAAAACAATCGGCATTTGTGTGTAAGGTTCAGCATAAATTTTGGATTGGGGAAAAGAGTAATACTAGCATGATTTTCCATGGTTTTTTTTACCGTAGCCGAATGGAAACCTGATTCCATTTACGCTTGTGCACCTGTAGCCACCGACAATGAACAGGATCTTACACCTATTTATCCACAGATTTATGGGATAACCCAACTTTTTACCAATCACTGGTTCGATTTACAGCCTTGACGTCCGGTGTTTTTTGCGAATTTGTCCGATTTGTGCGTAACTCAAGCGAATAATCTGTGGATAAAAACGAGGTTGGTGGATCTTTCACCAGTGTAAGATCTTAACCGTGCATAGATCACATTTTTACCCTGTACATAACTGGTGAAAACGATTTATTATGTTGTTTTTAAAGAATTAAAATAAAATAAGAAGCTGGGCGGTATTTGTGCTTAATTTAGTTGTACCGGTTTATCCCTTGAGTTCTTCACACACCTATCCACAGAAAAAGTGAATAAAACCCGCCGAAACTTCGCCTCTATGTTTATAACTTTGGCATTATCTGTGAGTTATCCCAATGTTATCCGGCACACAGCACCGTAAAGCAGTGGTTTACCGCCTGTAGCTTGTGTGAAACAATCAGGACATATCTACGAATTTAGCTTATTGAGGTAGTCCGGTGATCGATGATGATGGCTACCGCCCGAATGTTGGTATCGTAATCTGTAACCGTCAGGGGCAGGTCCTTTGGGCTCGTCGTTACGGTCAGCACTCCTGGCAGTTTCCCCAAGGTGGGATTAACCCTGGCGAAACCGCAGAACAAGCCATGTACCGTGAGCTGTTCGAAGAAGTGGGGTTGAGTAAAAAGGATGTGCGTATCCTGGCTTCAACCCGTAACTGGTTGCGCTATAAATTGCCGAAACGTTTGGTGCGTTGGGACACAAAGCCGGTTTGTATCGGCCAAAAGCAGAAATGGTTTTTGTTGCAGTTAATGTGCAACGACGCGGATATCAATATGCAACGCAGCAGCACGCCGGAATTTGACGGTTGGCGTTGGGTGAGCTTCTGGTATCCGGTACGTCAGGTGGTATCGTTTAAACGTGACGTTTACCGCCGGGTAATGAAAGAATTCGCCCCCACCGTGATGCCGATGCAAGAGCAAACACCATCGCGGCAGGCTTTCGCTTATCGCCGAAAAAGAGGGTAAGTTAAGCAGACTATGCTCACGCGCTTGCGAGAAATTGTTGAGAAGGTCGCTGCGGCAGCCAGTTTGACAGATGCGCTGGATCTTTTGGTCAATGAAACCTGTCTGGCGATGGATACAGAAGTTTGTTCCATTTATCTGGCAGATAACGACCGCCGCTGTTATTACCTTATGGCGACGCGTGGGTTGAAAAAGCCGCGTGGTCGTACTATCGCATTGGCGTTTGACGAAGGCGTGGTTGGGCTAGTCGGCCGTAAGGCAGAGCCGATCAACCTGGCGGATGCGCAAAGCCACCCTAGCTTCAAATATGTGCCTCAGGTTAAAGAAGATCGTTTTCGATCGTTTCTAGGGGTGCCGATCATTCATCGTCGGCAACTGCTTGGTGTGCTGGTGGTGCAGCAACGTGAGTTACGCCAGTTCGATGAAAGCGAAGAGTCTTTCATGGTCACACTGGCCACGCAAATGGCGGGAATTCTCTCGCAATCTCAACTCAACGCCATTTTTGGTCAATACCGGCAAACGCGTATTCGCGCGCTGGCGGCTTCGCCGGGTGTAGCGGTGGCTGAGGGCTGGCAAGACAGTTGCCAACCTTCGCTTGACCAGGTCTTTAGAGCCTCTACGCTCGATACTATCAGCGAGCGTGAGCGTTTGACGCAGGCGTTGGAGGAGGCGGGCGCCGAATTCCGCCGCTTCAGCAAACGTTTCTCTGCCAGCTCGCAGAAAGAAAGTGCGGCAATTTTCGATCTCTATTCGCATCTGCTAAACGACGCCCGTCTGAAACGCGAACTGTTTGCGGAAATTGACGCGGGCTCGGTGGCGGAGTGGGCGGTCAAACAAGTGATAGAGGCGTTTGCCGCGCAATTTGCCAATCTGCAAGATACCTACATGCGCGAGCGGGGCAGCGATCTGCGTGCGCTCGGCCAACGGTTATTATTTCACCTCGATGATACCACCCAAGGTGCCACTCAGTGGCCCGCGCGTTTTGTCTTGGTGGCGGATGAACTGACGGCAACCTTGCTGGCAGAAGTGCCGCCGGAGCGTTTAGCCGGGGTGGTGGTGCGAGACGGCGCCGCTAACTCGCATGCGGCAATACTGGTACGCGCGATGGGTGTACCAACGGTGATGGGGGCTGATATTCAGCCATCGTTGCTCAACCAACGTATGTTGATAGTCGATGGCTATCGTGGCGAACTGTTAGTCGATCCTGAACCGGTATTGGTGCAGGAATATCAGCGATTAATCAACGAAGAACTCGAATTAAGTAAACTGGCGGAAGATGACGTTGAACAACCTGCGCAGCTCAAAAGTGGTGAACGGGTTCAGGTGTTGCTCAATGCAGGTTTAAGCCCTGAGCATGAACAACTGTTGGGGGGGCGAGTCGACGGCGTTGGTCTGTACCGCACCGAAATCCCCTTTATGCTGCAAAGCGGTTTTCCGTCAGAAGAAGAGCAGGTCGCGCAATATCAAGGCATGTTGCAATTGTACCCGACCAAGCCGGTGGCGTTGCGTACCTTGGATATCGGCGCGGATAAACAGTTGCCATACATGCCGATCAGTGAGGAAAACCCTTGCCTGGGATGGCGTGGTATTCGCGTAACGCTCGATCAACCAGAAATATTTTTGATTCAGGTGCGTGCCATGCTGCGTGCCAATGCGGGCACCGGCAATTTGGGTATTTTGCTACCGATGATCACCAGCCTGGATGAGGTCGATGAAGCGAAACGGCTGATAGATCGTGCAGGGCTGGAGGTGGAAGAGGTGTTGGGCTATGCGATCCCGAAACCTAGGATCGGCATCATGCTTGAAGTGCCGTCGATGATCTTTTTGATCCCACTCTTGGCCAGTCGCGTCGATTTTATTTCGGTGGGCACCAACGATCTCACTCAGTACCTATTAGCCGTCGATCGTAATAACACCCGCGTAGCCGCATTGTACGACAGCCTCCATCCTTCGATGCTACGGGTATTGAAAATGATTGTAGAGCAAGGCGAAGCGGCGGGCGTGCAGGTCAGCTTGTGCGGGGAGTTGGCGGGCGATCCGATGGGGGCACTGCTGTTGGTCGGCATGGGCTATCGCCACCTCAGCATGAATGGACGCAGCGTCGCGCGGATTAAATATCTGTTGCGGCATATCGATCTTGAGGACGCTCAGGCGCTGGCGAAGCGTGTGCTCAATGCTCAAATGACCACCGAAGTGCGTCATCAGGTGGCAGCATTTATGGAGCGGCGCGGCATGGGTGGTTTGATTCGCGGCGGGCGTTAAGCCGGGTTTAGAATGAATTTTTTACAGAACTTTTCCCTATGGGTCAGGCAGGGCAGAGCGAAGCCTATGTTATGATGCGCATCCTTAACTGCGATGCTGTTAATAACATTGACTGGCCGCGTACGTTTGGCTGCCGCCGCCCCCGATGGGGAAGAATAATTGACATATTATGGTGATAGATGAGCACTAGCTATCTGGCGTTTCCTAAATTTGATCCGGTAATTTTTTCTATCGGCCCGGTGTCCTTGCATTGGTATGGTTTGATGTACCTGGTCGGCTTTGTTTTTGCCATGTGGTTGGCGATTCGCCGCGCTAACAAACCGGGCAGCGGCTGGACCAAAGATGAAGTTGAAAACCTGCTGTATGCCGGTTTTCTTGGGGTGTTTGTCGGTGGGCGCGTAGGATACGTGCTGTTCTACAATCTGCCGCTATTCCTCGATAATCCACTGTATTTATTCAAAGTATGGGATGGCGGCATGTCATTCCACGGTGGCCTGATGGGGGTGATTCTGGTGATGCTTTGGTTCGCGCGCCGTACCAAACGCAACTTCTTCCAGGTTTCAGATTTTATTGCGCCGTTGATTCCCTTTGGTCTGGGCGCTGGGCGCCTTGGTAATTTTATTAACGGAGAGCTGTGGGGGCGCGTAACCACCGATGTGCCTTGGGCCATGCTGTTTCCCGGTTCGCGCGGTGAAGACATCGCCATCGCGGCTGCCGACTCAACCTGGCTACCGTTGCTGAACCAGTACGGCGTGTTGCCGCGTCACCCTTCTCAACTGTATGAATTGCTGCTTGAAGGCGTGGTGCTGTTTATCATTCTGAATCTGTTTATTCGTAAATCGCGTCCGATGGGGGCCGTTTCTGGTCTGTTCCTGATTGGATATGGCGCATTTCGTATCATCGTTGAAGCGTTCCGCCAGCCGGATGCGCAGCTTGGCTTGTTCGACGGTGTCATCAGTATGGGGCAGATTCTATCGATTCCGATGGTGTTGGCCGGTATCATTATGATGATTTGGGCGTACCGTCGTCGCCCACAGCAACAAACTTCGTGAGGAAAAATGAAACAGTATCTGGATTTAATGAAAAAAGTGCTCGCAGAGGGCACTCCTAAGGCCGATCGTACCGGCACTGGCACGTTGTCGATTTTCGGCCACCAGATGCGTTTCAATTTACAGGAAGGTTTCCCGTTGGTGACTACCAAAAAGTGTCACTTACGTTCCATTATTCATGAGCTGCTATGGTTCTTGAACGGTGATACCAATACGGCTTATCTGAACGAGAATAAGGTCACGATCTGGGACGAATGGGCGGATGAAAACGGTGATCTAGGACCGGTTTACGGCAAACAGTGGCGAGCGTGGGGCTCGGCAGATGGGCGCCAGATTGATCAATTGAGCAACGTTATTCAACAGTTGAAGCAGGATCCTGACTCTCGCCGTATCATCGTATCCGCTTGGAACGTTGGCGAATTGGATCAAATGGCACTGGCACCTTGCCATGCTTTCTTCCAGTTTTACGTTGCAGACGGCAAGTTGTCCTGCCAGCTCTATCAACGTTCGTGCGATGTGTTCCTTGGTTTGCCATTCAATATTGCCAGCTATGCACTGTTGGTGCATATGATGGCTCAACAGTGCGATCTGGAAGTGGGGGATTTTGTCTGGACCGGTGGTGATACCCATTTGTACAGCAACCACATGGAACAAACCGCGTTGCAATTAACCCGCGAGCCACGCCCACTGCCGAAGTTGATTATTAAACGCAAACCGGCATCGCTATTTGATTACCGTTTCGACGATTTTGAACTTGACGGCTACGACCCGCACCCGGCCATTAAGGCACCGGTTGCCATTTAAACTGGCGAAACAGACTCACTTAGGGCGCAATGAGCGCCCTTTTTTTCGCATCTAGAAGGGGGGTATCGCTGCCAAATTTGCGAAGTTCACCGCACTTCATCGAAACTTTTCATTCGTTACCACAGCATATTGCGTAACGCTTTCCCACTCGGTAATAGCAGGCTTTTCACCATTCCTCGTTTGGTTACACTCGACTCTATGGAAAATCAAAACCTCAAAAAAGCGCTGGCTCAGCGGGGGATGACGCTGATCGAATTGCTGGTGGTGATCGTATTGGCCAGCATGTTGACCGGCTGGGGCGTTAACCAGTGGCGGCAACATCAGCAGGCTTTGCAGTTGGAGCAAACGGCGCAACAACTTCTGGCCTTCCTGACACGCCTACAGGCTGATGCCAATTGGCGTAATCGTGCGGCGCTGTTGTGGTTCAAAACGGGCGAACGTTGGTGCATCGGCGGGGGGCATGAACCGACAAGTTGCACAACGGCAGCAGGCTGGTTTTTTGTTGCGCCGTTTAGTGATGTATTACTTCACGATTTCACCGGTAAGGAGATGGGCTTTTATGGATTACGCAACAATGCGCAGGGCGGACACATTGAATTAGGTAACAGTGCAGGCCGTATCCGGGTGGTGTTATCGGCGAAAGGGCGACTGCGGTTGTGTAGTGTCGGTGAGGCGATTCGCGGGATGAGAATATGTTAATTGAAATGCAAGGGTTTACCTTGCCTGAGGTACTGTTAGCCATGAGCGTAGGCAGCATGATCGCGCTAGCAGCGGCAAAAGCGTATCCCGTGCTGCGTCAGCAAAGCGTTACGCTGAACCACTATTATCGCTTGGAGTCCACCTTACGGCAGTTAGCCTTTGGCATAGAGAAAGATATACGTCGTGCTGGATTTTGTGCTGGAGCGTGTAAGGGAAAATCATTAGTGATCGGCCACAGCAAGGGGGAGGCGCATGCGAGCTGTGTTATTTCCACCTACGATTTGAATCGCAACGGCCGCTGGGAAGAGACAGGCAGTGAGGCAGAGCGATTTGCTTACCGGCTGCGGCAGGGGGCATTAGAGAGCCAGCGTGGCGTCAGCCATTGTAACGGCAGCGGCTGGGAGCGGTTGCTCGACCATCAGGAAATCCAAATCGATACGTTCAGGCTTGATCTACAACCCGGCCGCCATCACACCCGTTTGGTTACGTTGTCGCTCGCTGGGCATTCAACGTTGCGGCCGGATATTACGCGCGCATTGAGCTGGTCTATTCGTGTGGAAACGCCATGAATCACACTAACCAGTACGGTGGCAGCACACTGGCCGCGGTCATGTTGTTATTGGTGATGGGATTAATGTTATTGACCGCTCAACAGCGACAGCTCGATAACACGTTATTGTTGGCTGTCGATCAGCAACATTATTTGCAGGCATACAATCAGGCCGCGTCAGCGCTGAGTTGGGGAATGATACAATCGTGGCCGACGTTGAGCGGGAATATATGGCAATGCCAGCAGCACCTTGCAAATTTGCAGGTCTGTGCAAAGTTGTCTGCGCGTGCCGGGATTGTACTGGTGCGGGGGCGTGGGGGCGTTAGCCGCGGCAGAGCATTTTGGTTATATCAATTAGCGGCGGTGAGTGATGGCGGTAAATTAGTGGCAGAGAAGGGCGGCTGGTTGGATTTTTGTCCAGAAAAGAATGAGGCAGATTGTGCAGACTCACGTCTCCCCTGATAATTTAACGCCACAGCAGGGTTTCAGCTTGCCGGAGGTATTAATTGCGGCGTTATTACTCGCCGTGTCGCTACTCGGCTTATTACAGTATCATCAGGTATTATTGCAGGGTTTTCAGCGTCAATGGCAGTATCGGCAGGCTTGGGCGTTGGCACATCACCAGCTTGAACAACATGCTGCGGGTTTTGGCAGCTGCCAGAATATGGCTACGGGTTGGTATTGTGAAGCGCAGCGCAGCCACATTGATATTGGTTGCGAACGGTTGACTATCACCATACACACCCCGCAACGGCAACGTGCCCAGCTTAGCCGCTGGTATTGTAGTCGCGATTAATCCATGGTTACGTGACTATCGTTCTATCTCATTCGAGTTGCACAATGGCAGCAAACGCACGCATCCCGATAATCTGACATGAGTGATTTGGGGCGAGACGGCGGCTAACACACTGGCAGCTTGAGGCATGACGAGTTTAAAGGAGCCTCATGTTCACGGTTTATCATTCTAATCAGTTAGATTTGCTGAAAACCTTAACTAGCGCACTGATCGCCAGAGAACCATTAGCCGATCCCTTTCAACAAGAAGTGGTTTTGGTACAAAGCCCAGGGATGGCGCAATGGCTTCAAATGCAATTGGCGGAACAATTTGGTATCGCCGCTAATATTGCGTTCCCACTACCAGCAACCTTTATCTGGGACATGTTTACGCGTGTGCTTCCGGGCATTCCGAAAGAAAGCGCGTTCAGTAAAGATGCGATGACCTGGAAGTTGATGTGGTTGTTGCCGGAGATGCTCAGCGAACCGGCGTTTTCACCGCTACAGCATTATCTGTCTGATGATGGGGATAAACGCAAAATTCATCAGCTTGCCGGGCGGGTTGCCGACCTGTTTGACCAATATTTGGTGTATCGCCCCCAGTGGTTGGAAAGTTGGCAGCGCGGTGAGCTGATTGAGGGCTTGGCAGAGGCGCAGCAATGGCAAGCGCCTCTGTGGGCTCGTTTGGTAGAATATACCCAGCAGCTTGGGCAGCCAGAATGGCATCGTGCTAATCTTTACCGCCGTTTTATCAGCACGCTGGAACAGACGAATGAATGCCCGGCAGGCTTGCCTCCTCGGGTGTTTATCTGCGGAATTTCAGCATTGCCACCGGTCTACCTTGATGCGTTACAGGCGCTGGGTAAACATATCGATATTCATCTGATGTTTACCAACCCCTGTCGTTATTATTGGGGTGATATTCAGGATTACGCCTTTCTTGCACGGCTGCAAAGTCGCAAGCGTCGCCATCATCATCAGGCGATTGAGCAAGGGCTATTTCGCCAGCCGGAGCAGGCAGCGCAATTGTTTGACGCGGATGGTGAACAGCAACTGAGCAATCCACTGTTGGCCTCTTGGGGTAAGCTTGGGCGTGACCACCTTTATCTGCTTGCCCAGATGGATGCGTTGCAGGAGGTTGATGCTTTTGTGGATATTGCGCCAAACAATTTGCTGCATGCCATTCAGCACGACATGTTGGAGTTGGAAGATCACGCGATAATCGGTACGACGCCCGAGACGTTAGAACGCAGTGACAACAAGCGTACGCTCGATCTTGCCGATCGATCCATCAGTTTACATGCCTGTCATAGCCCACAACGCGAAGTGGAAATCCTCCATGATCGGCTGTTGGCTATGTTGGCGGAAGACCCCCAGATGACACCGCGCGATATTATTGTGATGGTGGCCGACATCGATAGCTATACGCCGTATATTCAGGCGGTGTTCGGCAATGCGCCGGCCGAGCGTTACCTCCCATTTGCCATTTCTGACCGTAAAGCACGGCAGGCGCACCCGGCGCTGCAAGCCTTTATTTCGCTGTTGGATTTACCACAAAGTCGCTTTACGGCGGAGCAGGTGCTGGCGCTGTTGGAAGTGCCTGCGTTGGCAGCGCGTTTTGCCATTCAGGAAGAAGGATTACGTCTGTTACGCCATTGGGTGGCAGAATCCGGTGTGCGATGGGGGTTGGATGACGATAACGTGCGCGAGCTTGAATTACCGGCTACCGGGCAACATACCTGGCAATTCGGCATTACCCGTATGTTGCTTGGTTATGCGATGGACAGCAGCGTCGGTGATTGGCAAGGGGTGTTGCCTTATGATGAATCAAGTGGGCTAGTTGCAGAGTTAGCAGGGCAATTGGCTGAGTTACTGTCGCAACTTACCCATTGGCGACAGCAACTGAGTGACGTGCGTACGCTGGCTGAGTGGTTACCGCTGTGCCGCCAGTTGTTGAATAGCTTTTTTGAATCCGATGCTGAGACTGAAGTGGTGCTGGCGCTTATCGAACAGCAGTGGCAGCAAGTGATCGGATATGGGCAAGGCGCCCGTTATCCGGACGCCGTCCCGTTGGCGTTGTTACGCGATGAATTGGCTGCGCGTCTCGATCAAGAGCGTATCAGCCAGCGTTTTTTAGCCGGGCAAATCAATTTTTGCACCCTGATGCCGATGCGTTCTATTCCTTTCAAGGTGGTTTGCCTGCTGGGGATGAACGATGGCGTTTACCCGCGCACGTTACCGCCGTTGGGGTTTGATCTGATGTCTCAGCAGGTGAAACGAGGGGATCGTAGCCGACGTGACGATGACCGTTATTTATTCCTTGAAGCGATTTTGTCGGCACAACAACGGTTATACATTAGCTTTATTGGGCGCTCAATTCAGGACAATAGCGAGCGTTATCCGTCCGTATTGGTAACGGAATTACTTGAGTATTTACAGCAAAGTTATTGTCTGCCTGGCGATGAATACCTTGATACTGATAGCAGTGCTCGCAGGGTCGGTGAGCATTTACTTTGCCAGCATGCTCGCGTGCCATTTGCAGCGGAAAACTTTTTGCCGAGCACCGAGGAACAAAGCTATGCCGCCGAATGGTTACCCGCAGCGAATGGACAAGGCGAGGCGCACCCGCAATTCAATCAGCCATTGTTACCCGAACCGCAACAACAACTCTCTCTGGATGATTTACTGCGATTTTATCGTCACCCTATCCGCGCATTTTTCCAACTGCGTTTGGGGGTCAATTTCATTTTGGAGGAAACGGAGTTACCCGATGAAGAGCCGTTCACCTTGGATAACCTCAGTCGTTATCAATTTAACAACCAACTGCTGAATGCGTTAATAGAAGGCGAGGATGCGAAGCGTCTGTATCAGCGGGTGCGCGCGTCCGGTGGTCTGCCATACGGAGCGTTTGGCGAAATCTATTGGCAAAAACAGCAGGAAGAAATGGCGGAATTGGCCGCACGGGTACGTGAAGAACAGCAAGAAAGCAGCAGTCTGGAACTGGATCTTGATGTGGCTGGCGTGCGTGTTGGCGGTTGGTTGCATCAGGTACAAACTGATGGTTTGTTACGTTGGCGCCCCGCGACGTTGTCTGCGGTCGATGGTATTTTATTGTGGCTGGAACATCTGGTGTACTGCTGTGCGGGGGGAGAGGGCGAAAGCCGTATGTTCGGGCGTAAGAATTCAACTTGGCGCTTTGCTGCGCTGCCGTCCGACGCGGCGCGAACACAACTGACTGAGTTGGTTGCAGGTTATCAGCGCGGATTATGCGCGCCGTTGATGTTATTGAATAAAAGTGGCTGGTCATGGCTAAACCAGTGTTATCTGCAAGAAACGCAACAGATTGATTGGAGTGAAGAGGCGCAAATTAAAGCGCGGGCCAAGCTGTTGCAGACTTGGCAGGGGGATCAACGTGTGCCCGGTGAAGGTGACGATCCCTATATTCAGCGCGTGTTCCGCCAATTGGATAATGATGTATTGGCGCAATTGTTGAATGAAACGGAACGCTATCTGCTCCCCGTTGCGCAACATAACATTGGGTAACGGTGCCCCCCATTTTATCCGTTGCCGAAAGGGAACAAAAATAATGGGCGCTGTCTTAAACAATGAAGAGTGAATATATTTAACCATTAACGTTTTCGCTGGTCTTACATAAGATATTGGCATAAAGCTTGGTTGTTTTTTGATGAGTGCGGTTACGTCAGGGATTGGGCGTACAGCGCCAGAATAGGGGTTTATTTTGGATATGCGCAGACGATTGGCCCAGCTAAGTGGGTTGATGTTAGTAGTATTATTTTGGACACCGCTGAGTTGGGCTGCCCAAGGATGGCAACCGCTGGCGGAGAAAATTCACAAAAGTGAGTCCGATCCGCGACAATACCAGGCGATTAAACTGAATAATGGCATGACAGTGCTGTTGGTTTCAGATCCACAAGCGCCGAAATCATTAGCCGCGCTGGCGTTGCCGGTGGGGTCATTGGAGGATCCTAACAGCCAGCTTGGCTTGGCGCACTATTTGGAACATATGGTACTGATGGGATCTAAGCGTTACCCTGAGCCGGAAAATTTATCTGAATTTCTTAAAAAACATGGCGGTAGCCACAATGCGAGTACGGCGTCATACCGCACCGCTTACTATCTGGAAGTGGAGAATGATGCGCTTGAACCCGCGGTTGATCGCATGGCGGATGCTATCGCGGAACCGTTACTCGATCCCGATAACGCTGACAAAGAGCGTAATGCGGTGAATGCTGAATTAACCATGGCGCGTTCGCGTGATGGTATGCGCATGGCTCAGGTTGGGGCTGAAACACTCAATCCGAAACACCCAAGTGCACGTTTTTCCGGTGGCAACCTAGAGACGTTAAAAGATAAACCGGGTAGCAAGTTGCATGATGAACTGACCGCATTCTACCAGCGTTACTACTCGGCCAATCTAATGATGGGCGTGTTGTACAGCAATCAGCCATTGCCGCAATTGGCCGCGCTGGCAGTGAAAACCTTCGGCCGTGTGCCAAACCGTCAGGCCACGGTACCGTCGATTACCGTTCCCTCTGCGACTCAAGACCAAAAAGGGATCATCATTCATTACGTACCGGTTCAGCCGCGTAAACAGCTAAAAGTTGAGTTTCGCATTGATAACAACAGTGCCGCGTTTCGCAGTAAAACGGATACCTACATCAGTTATTTGATCGGTAATCGCAGCGAAAATACCTTATCTGACTGGTTACAACAACAAGGGTTGGCAGATGCCATCAATGCGGGTGCCGATCCGATGGTCGATCGTAATGGGGGTGTGTTCTCCATCAGCGTCTCGCTCACCGATAAAGGGTTGGCAAAGCGTGATGAAGTGATCGCCGCAATTTTTAGCTATCTGAAAATGTTGCGTAGTGAAGGCATCAAAAAAAGTTATTTTGATGAAATTTCTCACGTATTAAATCTGGATTTCCGTTATCCCTCGATCACCCGCGATATGGGCTATATCGAATGGCTGGTGGATATGATGCTGCGGGTACCGGTTGAGCACACGTTGGATGCGCCCTACTTAGCAGATCGTTATGATCCTAAAGCTATTGGGCAGCGTCTGGATGAGATGACACCGCAAAATGCACGAATTTGGTTTGTTAGCCCGAATGAGCCGCACAATAAAACAGCCTACTTTGTTGATGCGCCCTATCAGGTCAACAAAATCGCGGCGCAGCGTTTTGAGCAATGGCAGCAACTGGAGCAAAGCATTACGCTGTCGCTGCCCGCACTGAACCCGTATATCCCGAATGATTTAGCCTTGCATAAGCCATCCCATGACTTGATTAAACCTAAAATGGTGGTGGATCAGCCGGGGCTGCGGGTGTTGTATATGCCGAGCCGCTATTTTGCCGATGAGCCCAAAGCTAGCGTTAGCGTGGCATTCCGCAATGCCAAAACCCTAGATTCGGCACGTAATCAGGTACTGTTCTCGCTGACTGACTATCTGGCGGGTATTGCCTTGGATCAACTGAGTTATCAAGCCTCTGTCGGCGGCTTAGGATTCTCCACTTCTGCAGATAACGGGCTGTTGTTTAATGCCAATGGTTTCACTCAGCGTATGCCACAGTTACTGACTTCGTTGATTGAGGGATATGCCAATTTTACGCCTACCGATACCCAGTTGGCGCAGGCTAAATCGTGGTACCTGCAACAACTGGATGCCGCTGAGAAAAGCAAAGCGTATGAATTGGCTATCCAGCCTATTCAGATGGTGTCCCGTGTTCCTTACAGCGAGCGTAGCGAACGTCGGGAAGTGTTAAAAACGCTGACGCTAAAAGACGTACTGGCTTACCGTGATAGTTTGATGAAAGACGCGACGCCGGAGTTGTTGGTGGTCGGTAATATGAGTGAGCGGCAAGTAAACGCACTGGCATCAACGTTAAAACAGCGGCTGCAATGCACCGGTGTGGAATGGTGGCACGGTGAGGATGTGCAAATTGCTAAGCAGCAGTTGGCTAATCTGCAACGTCCTGGTAGCAGCACCGATTCGGCGCTTGCCGCGGTATACATTCCAGTTGGTTATGACGAAGTGACCAGCATGGCTCACAGTGCATTGCTGGGGCAGATTATACAGCCTTGGTTCTATAGCCAACTGCGTACGCAGGAACAACTGGGTTATGCGGTGTTCGCTTTTCCAATGTCTGTTGGGCGCCAGTGGGGGGTTGGTTTCTTGTTGCAAAGCAACAGTAAGCAACCTGCTTATCTTTACCAACGTTATCAGGATTTCTATCCAAAGGCTGAAAAGCGACTGCGTGAAATGAGCGAGGCAGACTTTGCCCAATACCAAAAAGCGCTGATTAATGAGTTGAAGCAACGCCCGCAAACGTTGAACGAAGAGGCGGGGCGCTTTAGCAACGATTTCGACCGGGGTAATTTTGCGTTCGATAGCCGAGAGAAACTGATCGCGCAGATTGAGCAACTTACCCCCACAAAGTTAGCTGACTTCTTCCATCAGGCCGTCATTCAGCCAAGCGGGTTGGCGGTATTGTCACAAGTGAGTGGCAGCAGCCAAAATAAAGCCGATTATGCAAACCCACCAAGTTGGGTGGATTTCCCGAACGCTTCCACGCTGCAACAAACGCTACCGCGTAAGGTTACAACGCCATGACAGACCACTCCCCGCAGACACTTAATCCGCTAACGCTGCCGCTGTTTGGTGAACGGCTGATAGAAGCATCGGCGGGGACCGGTAAAACTTTTACCATTGGTGCATTGTATCTGCGCTTGTTGTTGGGGTTAGGTAAAGAGGTGGCGTTTCCCCGGTCGTTGACGGTCGAGGAAATCTTGGTGGTAACGTTTACCGAGGCTGCTACGGAAGAGTTACGCGGGCGTATTCGTAGCAATATCCACGGATTACGCATTGCCTGCGTGCGGGGCCAGAGTAAAGACCCGCTGTTTTCATCCTTGTTGGTGGAGATCAACGACCGCTCTGATGCGGCTGCACAGTTGCTGGCCGCAGAACGACAGATGGATGAAGCGGCGATTTACACCATCCACGGTTTTTGCCAGCGGATGCTCACACAAAATGCGTTTGAATCCGGTATTTTATTTGAACAAACGCTGGTGCAGGATGAATTACCGCTGCGCCGTCAGGCCTGCGCCGATTTTTGGCGGCGACACTGTTACCCATTACCGTTAGGGGTTGCTCGTGCGGTCAGTCAAGAGTGGAGTGGACCGGAGGCACTGCTGGCAGATTTAGCGGGTTATTTGCACGGTGAAGCGCCAGCCTTACGACAACCGCCAAAAGACGATGAAACAGTATTGATGCGCCATGAGCAAATCGTAGCGCGTATTGATGCAATCAAAGAACAATGGTTGGCAGCCGCGGGCGATCTTGAGGCGTTAATCGCTGGCTCAGGCGTCGATAAGCGCAGTTACAGTAGTAAACACTTGCCGAATTGGTTGAGTAAAGTGGGTGAGTGGTGCGCATTAGAAACGCAGGATTACCAATTGCCGAAAGAGTTGGATAAATTCCGGCAGTCAACGTTGTTAGAGAAAACCAAAAAGGGTGAACCCCCGCGCCATTCATTATTTGTGGCGATTGACCAACTGTTCAACGAACCGTTGACGCTACGCGATTTGATTATGGCGCGGGCTTTGAGCGAGATCCGTACCTCAATCCAACAGGAAAAACGCCAGCGTGCTGAGCTGGGGTTTGACGATCTGCTGAGCCGATTAGATAGCGCTCTGCAAAGTGCTGGCGGTGACCAATTAGCGGAGGCTATTCGCCAGCGTTACCCTGTGGCAATGATTGACGAGTTTCAGGATACCGACCCGCAGCAATATCGAATATTTCAAAAACTCTACGTCGGGCAGCCGCAATGTGGTTTGTTGTTAATCGGCGATCCCAAACAGGCCATTTACGCGTTTCGCGGCGCAGACATTTTTACCTATATGCGTGCGCGCTCCGAGGTGAGTGCCCACTATACGCTCGAAACCAACTGGCGCTCGTCTCCCTCCATGGTGAATAGCGTTAATCAGCTATTTTCTCAGGTCGAAAAGCCATTTTTGTTCGGTCAGATTCCGTTTATCAATGTGGCTGCTGCTAGCAAAAATAGTGGATTAGCGTTTGAATTACATGCCCAATCGCAACCGGCGATGCATTTTTGGTTGCAGCAAGGAGAGGGCGTAGGAGTAAGTGATTACCAACAGCTGATGGCGCGGCAGTGCGCCGTGCAGATCCGCGACTGGTTAAGCGCCGGACAACGTGGCGAAGCCTGGTTAATGGATGGGGAACAGCGGCGTTCTGTCCAAGCGTCGGATATTACTATTTTGGTGCGCAGCCGTGCAGAAGCGGCGTTGGTACGTGACGCATTGAGTCAACTGGCGATCCCCTCCGTTTATCTGTCAAACCGCGATAGCGTCTTTGATACGCCAGAAGCCAAGGATGTGTTGTGGTTGTTACAGGCGGTATTGGCACCGGAACAAGAGCGAACGCTGCGTAGCGCGATGGCCACCGGGTTGCTAGGGTTGGATGCGTCAATGCTTGATGCGTTAAACCGTGATGAACGCGCCTGGGATGCGTTGGTCGATGAGTTCGATGGCTATCGTAGCCACTGGCAACGCCGTGGCGTATTACCGATGCTGCGGCAGGTAATGACGCAACGAGGTCTGGGGGAAAATCTGTTGGTCAGCCCCGGCGGGGAACGCCGCCTGACGGACGTGATGCACTTGGGTGAGCTATTACAAGAAACATCGGCTCAACTCGACAGCGAACATGCGTTAGTGCGTTGGTTAGCGCAACAGATAGCGCAACCGAATCGTCAGTCGGATAACCAACAGCTACGCTTGGAAAGCGATCGCCATCTGGTGCAGGTTATCACCATCCATAAATCCAAAGGGTTGGAATATCCACTGGTTTGGTTGCCTTTTGTGGGTAACTTCCGCCAGCAGCGGCAGGTGCTTTATCACGATCGTCATAGTTTCAAAGCATTACTTGATCTGAATGCCAATGAAGAAAGTATTGCCTGGGCAGAGGAAGAGCGTTTGGCGGAAGACTTACGCCTATTGTATGTAGCCCTGACGCGCTCGGTTTATCATTGCAGCATTGGCATCGCGCCATTGATCCAGGGAACGCGAAAAAAACAGGGGGAAACCGACCTCCATCGCGGTGCGTTGGGTTATCTGGTTCAGGCAGGCCATGCGGGCGATGCGGCATATTTGCATCAGCGATTGCAACAACTGGTAGGGGAAGGTATTGCCCTCTCTTTGGTCGAAGAGCTCGATGAGCAGCCTTGGCAGCCTCAAGATGAGATAACGGCCAGTTTGGCGGCTAAACGCTTTACCCGCTCAGTGCAGGATTTTTGGCGCGTGACCAGTTATACCGGCTTGCAGCAGCACGGTGCTGGCATGATGCAGGATCTGTTGCCGCGGCTGGATGTTGATGCCGCCGGAGAACAGGCTTCTGATAGTGAGCCGGAACTGACTCCGCATACTTTTCCGCGCGGTGCCGGGCCGGGTACGTTCCTCCATAGCCTGTTCGAGACGTTAGACTTTACACAAGCGTTAGACGGCGAGTGGTTGCTGGAACAACTGCGATTGCAGGGATACGCCGATCACTGGCAACCGATGCTACTGCAATGGATGCAGGTGTTACTGAACACGCCGCTCAATGAAAGCGGTGTAGCACTGGCGATGTTACCCTCACAGGCTAAGCAGGCCGAGCTGCAATTTTACCTACCGATCGGCGAATTATTACAGGCCAACCAACTGGACGCGTTGGTAAAACGTTACGATCCGCTGTCTGGTCAGTGCCCAGCGCTGGATTTCCAGCAGGTGCAGGGCATGCTGAAAGGTTTTATCGATCTGGTATTTTGCTGGCAGGGTAAATATTACCTACTGGATTATAAATCCAATTGGCTGGGGCCAGACAGTCGCGCCTACACTCAACCGGCGATGGCGCAAGCAATGGCCGAGCATCGTTACGATTTGCAGTATCAACTTTATACCTTGGCATTGCATCGTTATCTACGGCACCGCTTGGCCGATTATGACTATCAACGTCATTTCGGCGGCGTTATTTATCTGTTTTTACGCGGCGTGGATGCCGAGCAACCCGGCAATGGCATTTTTGCTTGTCGGCCTGACGCCGCACTCGTGGAAGGGATGGATCGGTTGTTCAGTGGCGAAGCGAGTACCACGGGAGCTGAGCAATGATCGATTTATTACAGCAGGCCGTAACGCTAGGTGCATTACGCCCATTGGATATGCAGTTTGCGCGGGTCGTTGCCGAGCCACATCGGCCAGATATCTTGCTGGCTGCCGCGTGCCTCAGCGCAGAATCCGGTGCCGGGCATGTTTGTTTGCTATTGGATCAGCTATTGCCGGCGAAGTTATTTGGCGGGCGGCAGCCCGAGTTAGCACAGGCGGTATGGCAAGCCGCCGGGCAGCCAGATGTGGAAGGGTGGCGGCAACGGTTGCTGACTGCGGCGGCGGTGAGCGACGGTAGCCAGCCAACGCCGTTGGTGTTGCAACAGCAGCGGCTTTATTTACAGCGTATGTGGCAAAGTGAAGGCGAGGTTGCGGCGTTTATCAGCAGCGATAGCGTGCCGGAGGCGATCGATATCGCGCGTCTTCGTACCATTCTTGACCAGTTATTTGGCCCAGGGACGGCTTCGCCAGACTGGCAAAAAATAGCCGCAGCGGTTGCTGCGACGCGCCGTATCGCGGTGATATCCGGCGGGCCGGGGACGGGTAAAACCACGACCGTGGCTAAATTACTGGCCGCCTTGGTACAATTGGCCGAGGGTACGCGGTTGCGCATTCAACTTGCCGCACCTACCGGTAAAGCTGCGGCGCGCCTGACCGAGTCGTTGGGGAGCGCCAGCCAACACCTGGCATTAACGCCTGAGCAACGCGCATTATTTCCTAGTGAAGCGGCAACATTGCACCGTTTGTTAGGGGCGCAACCGAACAGCCAGCGTATGCGTTATCATCGTGGTAACCCATTACACCTTGATGTGCTGGTGGTTGATGAGGCATCGATGGTGGATTTACCCATGATGGCGCGTTTGATTGCGGCATTGCCTCAACATGCCAGAGTTATTTTCCTGGGGGACCGTGATCAATTGGCCTCTGTGGAGGCCGGAGCGGTGTTGGGGGATATTTGTCGTTTTGCTGAGCAGGGCTATAGCGATACGCGCGCCGCTCAACTGAGCCAGCTCACTGGCTGTGCTTTGTTAGGGCAAGTTGCGGAGGCAGACGCGGCAGTACGTGATAGCTTGTGTCTGCTGCGTAAAAGTTATCGTTTTGACGCAAAGTCCGGCATCGGCCAATTAGCGCTTGCGGTTAACGCTGGCGAGGGTAAGCGAGCGTTGTTGGCGCTTGATGGTCATTTTAGCGATGTTGCTGGTTTTCCGTTGGCGAACACAGAAGATTACCAGGCGCTATTGGATAACTGTGTGAATGGCTATCGTGATTATCTCAAGTTAGTGAAGATGGGGGCTGATGCGCAGCAGATATTAGCGGCGTTTGGCCATTTCCAAGTGCTGTGTGCCCTTCGCGAGGGGCCATTCGGTGTCGCTGGTCTCAATGAACGCATTGAAACGGGGCTTCAACGTGCGGGTTTGATTCGGCGTAACGCAGGCGCTGCGGGAAAATGGTATCTGGGACGGCCGGTGATGATTGGTCGTAATGACAGTGCGTTAGGGCTGTTTAACGGGGACATTGGCATCGCGCTGCCAGACGAACAGGGGGAGTTGCGTGTGCACTTCCAGTTGCCGGACGGCAATATCAAATCGGTACAGCCAAGCCGATTACCCGCGCATGAAACCGCCTACGCCATGACGGTGCATAAATCGCAAGGTTCGGAGTTTGACCATACGGTGTTGGTGTTACCTAACCATTATCTACCGGTGTTAACGCGGGAGTTGGTCTATACCGCGATCACGCGAGCCCGGCGACAATTGTCGTTATACGCCAGCGAGAAAGTGCTCATGAGTGCCATTCGTACGCCTACTCAGCGGCGTAGTGGGTTGGCAGAACGCTTGGTTGTTGCCGCGCAATCCGAGCAATAGGGCACCGCGACAGTGCCCCGATAGTTTATATATTGGCCAGCAGGATCTTGGAGCGGCGTTGATAGTTATACAACGCCTGTTTCTGAATCGGTAATACGGCGACATCCGCAGGGGTGAAACCCCGCTCTTGGAACCAATGGATGCTGCGTGTGGTGAGGACGAACAGTTTGTTTAACCCCATCTGGCGCGCTTGGTTTTCCACCCGCTGTAGCAGCATTTCCCCCCGCGATGAGCTGCGATAATCAGGATGCACGGCAACGCAAGCCATCTCACCGATTTTCTCTTCTGGGAATGGGTAAAGTGCAGCGCAGGCGATAGTCAGATTATCGCGCTCAATGATGGTGAACTTATCGATCTCCATTTCTAATTGCTCACGCGAGCGGCGCACCAGAATACCCTGTTGCTCCAATGGCCGGATCAGCTCCAGGATACCGCCAATGTCATTGATGGTCGCACGGCGTACCTGTTCGGCGCTCTCCATCACAATCTGCGTACCGATACCATCACGGGAGAACAGCTCCTGCACTAATGCGCCATCCTCCTGATAGCTGATCAGGTGGCTACGGCGTATACCGCTACGGCAGGCTTTCACTGCGCCGCGCAGGAAGCGCACAGTACCGGAGTGGTAATCGCCGTTTTCTTCTAATTCTTCAATGCGTTTTTGCCCATCATTGGGGAACAGTTCGGAAAGGATATTCCCCTCAGCGTCGGTAACGCCTTGTGATGAACAAAAGCCAATCATTTTCTCCGCCTTCAGTTTAATCGCAAGTTGGGTCGCGACTTCTTCCGACGTCAGGTTGAAGCTTTCACCGGTGACAGAAACGGCTACCGGGCCGATCAGCACGATGGCATTACTGTCGAGTTGACGATGGATGGCATCTTCGTCGATGCGACGTATACGCCCGCTGTGGCAATAATCAATGCCGTCGTCAATACCGAGCGGTTGGGCGATAATAAAGTTGCCGCTGACCACGTTGATATGGGCACCTTGCAGTGGCGTATTGTTGAGGCTCATGGATAGCCGCGCTGTGATGTCGAGTTGCAACAAACCGGCAGCCTGCTTGACCAGCTCCAGCGTTGACGCATCAGTAACGCGGGTATGCTTGTGATAAATAGGCTCAAGGTTATGCAATGCCAGGTTGGCATCAATTTGTGGCCTCGCACCGTACACCACCACCAGACGAATACCCAGGCTATGCAGCAGCCCGATGTCATTAACAATGTTGGAAAAATTGGCGTGTTCAATGGCTTCGCCACCTAACATGACGACAAATGTCTTGCCACGGTGAGCATTTATGTAAGGGACTGAGTGACGGAATCCTTGAACCAGTTCTGTACTACGCTCCTTCACGGCACACCTCTTTTGCATATTTATACGTAATTTGTGTATTTTTATTCTTTTATTGTGCGGATGGCAAGTAGGGATTTATCTGGTTTCTTTTGCTAACACCGCTAAATCGTTAATAAATTGACAAAACATAACAAGATTTTCTGATGACAGCGCCGAGCGGATTCGTTAAAGTTTTTGACATTATTACTTTTCTGATGTTTTTTTGAGCTAATTCTTGCTGGAGTCGCATGTCAAACGCTAATCACGATCCGGGTCGCCGTCGTCTGTTGCAGGGGGTCACCGCAACCTGGTTACTGAGTGTCAGTTGCGTCGGTATGGCTGCCTCAACGCAAATGATTGCCGTGCGGGTTTGGCCTTCCTCAACCTATACTCGTGTGACGCTCGAATCCAATGTAGAACTGAAATATAAACAGTTTGCGTTGACTAATCCCGATCGCATCGTGGTAGATATTGAAGGGGTGCATCTCAATAGCGTACTGAAGGGAATCGCTGGACAGGTACAAAGTGTCGATCCATATCTAAAACAGGCACGCGTTGGTCAATTTGATAAAAACACCGTGCGAATAGTGCTGGAATTGAAGCAAAGCGTTAGCCCACATATGTTTACCCTGTCGCCGGTGGCGGAGTACCGTAACCGGTTAGTACTTGATTTGTACCCTGCCAAAGCATCCTCTGGCGAAGAATATGATCCGCTATTGGCATTACTGGAAGATTACAACAAAGGGAATTTAGAACGAACATTGCCTGCGCCGACGCAAGCGCCGCAAACCGGTAAGGCGGGGCGTGATAGACCGATCGTCATCATGCTGGATCCTGGGCATGGCGGTGAGGATCCTGGCGCGATCGGTAAATATAAAACGCGCGAGAAAGACATTGTACTGCAAATCGCCCGTCGTTTGAGTGCGATGATTAAGCGTGAACCCAATATGAAAGTTTTTATGACACGCAATGAAGATGTGTTTATTCCGCTAAAAGTACGGGTGGCAAAAGCGCGTAAACAGCGTGCCGATCTGTTTGTGTCAATTCATGCGGATGCTTTTACCAGTCGTGCGGCGCGTGGCTCGTCAGTGTTTGCACTGTCGACGAAAGGGGCCACCAGTACCGCAGCAAAGTTCTTGGCACAAACGCAAAACGAATCGGATCAGATTGGCGGCGTCAGCAAAAGTGGTGACCGTTATCTCGATCACACCATGTTCGATCTGCTGCAGACGGCGACGATCAATGACAGCCTGAAGTTTGGTAAGGAAGTGCTGAACCGAATGGGAAAAATTAACCGTTTGCATAAGAATCGGGTCGATCAGGCAGGCTTTGCGGTACTTAAAGCGCCAGATATCCCATCGATTTTGGTTGAAACGGCGTTTATCAGTAATGTCGAAGAAGAACGAAAATTGCGTACCAGCCACTTCCAACAGCAGATTGCTCAATCTATTCTTGCGGGGATTAAAGCCTACTTCGCCAATGGGGGCGCATTGGCAAAACGCTAAGCGATTGCGCCGGGCTGAGGCTCGGCATCGCGATGTTTGCAGATTTCAGATACAAAAAAACACCCGTTAAGGTGCTTGATTATCAACATAATGTTGGTTGCGGGGGCCGGATTTGAACCGACGACCTTCGGGTTATGAGCCCGACGAGCTACCAGGCTGCTCCACCCCGCGTCCGTCTTACTGCTTACTTTTCATTTTTTTGATGCCGTACTGCGGCATCGATTGGTTGCGGGGGCCGGATTTGAACCGACGACCTTCGGGTTATGAGCCCGACGAGCTACCAGGCTGCTCCACCCCGCGTCCGTCTTACTACTTACTTATCGATGCCAACCCTTTTATGATACCGTTGATACAGTATCGGTTGGTTGCGGGGGCCGGATTTGAACCGACGACCTTCGGGTTATGAGCCCGACGAGCTACCAGGCTGCTCCACCCCGCGTCCGATGGATGCGCACTATACTCCCCATGATTTATGATGCAACCCCTTTTTGCAGATAATTGAATGAAAGCCATTTTGTTGATGAATTTCTCCCCAGATTGTTTCTTTTTTATCACGTTGTGCGCGGTTGGATTTTTTGTTGGCAGAGATTCCTTTATCTATAGCTGTTTGTTATCGTTCAGCCGGAAGATTCATATCTGTATAAGAGAGCGCGCGATGAAAGGACGTTGGGGCAAATACCTGCTGGGCGGGTTAGTGGTGGCATTGCTGGCGGGGTGTTCGTCTAAGCCGACCGACCGTGGTCAGCAGTATAAAGACGGGCGATTGAAACATTCACTGGAGTTCGTTAATCAGCCGAATGCCCGCGGTGTGCCGATCAACGCGAAAGACTACGCCGATCAACTAATGGAGATTCAATACGCTTCGCCCTCTTTATTTAACCGTAATAACGGCACTTATCAGGCGGTACAACGTTGGATGGCATCCGGCGCAGACACTCGCCAGCTCAGCCAATTTGGGCTAAACGCCTATCAGATGGAAGGCGTGGATAATTACGGCAACGTACAATTTACCGGTTATTACACCCCAGTGTTGCAGGCGCGCTACATTAAACAGGGCGAATTCCGTTACCCGCTTTATCGCATGCCACCTAAAGGGCGCGGCCGTTTGCCTGAACGCGCAGGCATTTATAATGGTGCGCTCAGTGACCGCTACATCATTGCCTATACCAATTCACTCATGGATAACTTCATGATGGAAGTTCAGGGCAGCGGTTATGTTGATTTTGGCAATGGTCAGCCATTAGTGTTCTTCGGCTATGCCGGTAAGAATGGTCATGCTTATCGCAGTATTGGTAAAGTGTTGATCGATCGTGGTGAAGTCGCCAAAGCGGATATGTCGATGCAGGCGATTCGCCGCTGGGCTGATACCCACAATGAGGCGGAAGTGCGCGAGCTATTGGAACAGAACCCATCGTTTGTCTTCTTCCATCCTGAGTCTTTCGCCCCGGTGAAAGGCGCCAGTGCGGTGCCATTGATTGCCAAAGCGTCGGTGGCTTCCGACCGCTCATTGATTCCTGCGGGTACCACGTTACTGGCGGAAGTGCCTTTGCTGGACAATCAGGGTAAATTCACAGGAAAATATGAGATGCGGCTGATGGTGGCGCTGGATGTGGGCGGGGCGATTAAAGGTCAGCACTTTGACATCTACCAAGGCATCGGTCCTGAAGCCGGCCATTCGGCTGGATACTACAACCATTATGGCCGAGTATGGGTGTTAAAAGGAGGGAATAGCGGCGCGCCGTTGTTCAACGCTTATCAGCCGAAGACCAACCAAAGTGGCTCTTTGTTAGTAAACCGTTAATTCTACCCTGACAGCATTGCCAGACCCGCAAGGGCCGGATTTTCCGGTCCTTATTATTTTCATATATTGATCGTTGACTCCAATAGCGCTATTGGCGCCAGCAGTTTGGATACCCGCAGTGCGCAAGTGCCGTTGCGTGAAAGCCGTTAGTGACAATGAGCGCCTTATCGGCATCATTTAGACGGTGAAAAGCAACGCCGTTGTTCGCATTGCGCCCAAGACCAAAATGCCTGGTGAATAGCCGAATGAGTCATTCTAAGGTAAAGAAAGCGTTATGAGCACCACACCTTATTCAGAAGCCTATCTGCAACGTTTTGGCGGTACGGCCCGATTGTACGGTCAGCAAGCGCTGGCGCTGTTTGCCCAGGCGCACGTTTGTGTCATAGGTATTGGCGGCGTGGGCTCATGGGCTGCAGAAGCGCTGGCGCGTACCGGTATCGGTGCGATTACGCTGATCGATATGGATGATGTTTGTGTCACAAATACCAACCGTCAGATTCATGCATTGCGTCAACACGTAGGCCAATCTAAAACCGAGGTGATGGCAGAGCGTATTTTGGCGATTAATCCTGAATGCAGCGTGACGTGCGTCGATGACTTCATTACGCCGGACAATGTTGCTGAGCTGCTGGATAATAATTTCAGCTATGTGATTGATGCCATTGACAGCGTGCGGCCTAAAGCGGCGCTGTTAGCTTATTGTCGCCGCTTTAAGATCCCGGTGGTGACGACCGGGGGAGCCGGTGGGCAGATCGATCCGACACGTATTGAGGTGGTGGATCTGGCAAAAACCATTCAAGATCCGCTGGCGGCTAAACTGCGTGAAAGACTGAAAAATGATTTCAATGTGGTGAAGAACAGCAAAGGCAAATTGGCGATCGATTGTGTCTTTTCCAGTGAGCCGCTGGTTTATCCGCAGCCTGACGGATCGGTTTGTGCGTCACGCAGCACGGCTGAAGGGCCGAAGCGTATGGATTGCAGCGCCGGTTTTGGCGCGGCAACCATGGTCACCGCCACTTTTGGTTTTGTCGCGGTTTCTCATGCGTTGAAGAAGATGGTAGCTAAGGCGATGCGTCAGGCATAGCGCATTGCAATGCACTTCACTCCCGCGGCCAAGGCTTCCAGGCCGCTGGCGCGAGTCGCACTGAGTTGGGCGAGCAGCCCCAGCCGGGTGAACAGTGCGAGCGGATCGACCGATAATAGTTGCTCTGGGGTTTTGCCTTCTACTGCGGTCAACACGATCGCCAACAGGCCGCGCACGATGCGGCCTTCGCTGTCACCATAAAAGTGCAGCGTGCCGTCCGCGAGCAATTGGTGGCCCAACCATACCCGATTCTCACAGCCGCTCAATTCTGCTTCTTGGTTGCGTAGATCCTCTGGCAGTGGCGGCAACTGTTTTGCCAGCATCACCAATTGACGATAGCGGTCTTCCCATTGTTTGAGCGTGCTGAATTTTTCAAGCAACGCCTGTTCGGTAATAGTATGGCCAAAGGGATGAGGGGCGAGCATAGCGTCTCCGTGGTTCATGGTTATTCATCTGCCAGCAAATCGACGGCGTTGATCAGCGCATTAACCAGTGCATCCACATCGTCATGGGTGTTGTACGGTGCAAAGGAAGCGCGTAACGTGCCTGTCACGCCGAGCGCAGCCATGAGCGGTTGTGCGCAGTGCTGGCCAGCACGTAGCGCGATATTTTGTTCTGCTAGCAGAGTGACAATATCACTGTGGTGAATGTTGGCAATATCAAATGCCAACAGGCTGGCATTGGAACAGCGGAAACTACGAAAGCCGGGTAACTGCGCCAAGCGGCGTTCGGCGCTTTCCGCCAGTTCGCAACTGTAGGCCTCTGCCATCACCCTATTTTGCCCCTCAAGCCAGTTAAATGCCGCAGCCAGGCCTAATACCCCTGCGATATTGGGCGTTCCCGCTTCGAAACAGTGGGGCGGCTTTTGCGGTGTAAAACCCGCAAAGGAGGCGTGCGTCAGCATTTTACCGCCACCTTGCCACGGTATCATCTGTGCTAACAGTTCACTTTTGCCATACAGGATGCCGATGCCCGTAGGGCCATAGAGTTTGTGGCCGGAGAAAGCATAAAAATCGATGTCTAAGTGCTGAACATCGGCAGGGCAATGAACGATACCTTGTGCGCCATCAATCATGACTTTAGCCCCGGCATCGTGTGCCAGTTTAATTGCTAGGGCTAAATTCGGACAACCGCCCGTAACATTCGACATTTGCCCCAAAGCCAGCAAGCGTGTTTTCTCATTAAGCAAATTGGGAAGCTGCGTCAGGTCAGGTAAATAGTCAGTACCTAGCGGGAGTTTGACCACTCGCGCGCCGGTCTGCTCTGCTACCATCAGCCAAGGGATCAGGTTGGCGTGGTGCTCAGCTTCGCTAACGATGATCTCATCACCCGCTTGTAAGCGTGGCCGTACATAGCTTTGTGCGACCAGATTAATTGCTTCGGTCGTTCCGCGTGTCCAGATGATGTCATCTGCCGTCGGTGCGTTGATTAACCTTGCAGCCAGTTGCCGTGCTTGTTCGAATCGGGCGGTCAGATCTTGAGCCGCGCGATGTTGGCTACGATGCACGGTTGCGGCGTCATTGCTGTAGAATTGCTGTATAGCGGCAATTACTGGCTGAGGCTTTAGCGCAGTGGCGGCGCTGTCCAGATAAATACCAGGTTGGGCAAGCGCGGGGAATTGGCTACGAAAAAATGAGGGGTTAAACGGTGTCATAGAAGCAATCACAGGTTGAGATAAGAGGCGATCCTGTCCTATTTTTCCTAAAGTGACAAGTTATGACGATCAATTTGCGTACTCGCCTGGCATTATTCAGTGAGTTTGTTATGCTGTTAATTAAGGTGTTTAACCTTGCATTCAATCATAAAAAACTTATTCAGCAGCATTTTTAACTACAAGGAGTCCATAATGAAGAAAACAGCCGCAGCTATCTCTGCCCTGATGCTGACATTCACTCTGGCAGCATGCTCCAGTAATTACGTAATGCATACCAATGATGGACGAACCATTGTGGCTGATGGCAAACCGCAAGTTGATAATGATACCGGTATGATCAGCTATAAAGATGCCAACGGCGTTGAACAGCAGATTAACCGTGCCGATGTGAAGGAACTGAGTAAGAGCGAGCACTAAGCGTCAGGTAAAAAAAAGCACCGCAAAGTTTGCGGTGCTGCATAAATCACTATGGACAGACAGGGTAAATGTACAGGAAGTGAAAAAACAGTAGCTTAGCTACCATGTCCGGATTGCCGGACAAATTGCAAACACAACATCACAACCACAAGCCAAAAGTTCATCGGCGTCCTCGACACCCAATCCCTTTTCGTTCCGGCCCGGGAAGTGCCGCCACTATAGGTATTTGCTGGCGCATGCTCAACGGACAAATTATAATGCCTCGGATTAAAAAAACTAATGATACATGTACTCTGAAAAGAGCCCGTAACGTGTCATTCAAGGCAGCCTGATTTCTAAGCTGGGTCATTTGGAAATTGTTACACAAAAGTAGCTAATTCATGTCGAAACGTTTACCTCCCCTCAATGCGCTGCGAGTGTTCGATGCGGCGGCACGCCATCTGAGTTTTACCAAAGCGGCTGAGGAGTTGTTTGTCACTCAGGCCGCTGTAAGCCACCAGATCAAGTCGCTGGAAGATTTCCTTGGTTTGAAATTGTTTCGTCGGCGCAACCGTTCGTTACTGCTCACGGAAGAAGGGCAGAGTTATTATTTAGATATTAAGGAGATTTTTTCCTCGATCAATGAAGCGACGCGTAAGTTACAAGCACGTAGCGCTAAAGGTGCTCTGACCGTCAGTTTGCCGCCGAGTTTTGCTATTCAATGGCTAGTGCCGCGTCTTTCTGGTTTTAACTCAGCTTATCCGGGCATCGACGTGCGTATCCAGGCTGTTGATCGTGAAGAAGATAAGCTGGCGGATGATGTGGATGTGGCGATTTTCTATGGACGCGGCAATTGGCCGGGGCTACGCGCAGAGCGTTTATATGCAGAATATTTGTTGCCGGTTTGCTCGCCGAGTCTGTTGGCAGGCGAACATGCATTAAAATCACCGAGCGATCTGGCTTATCATACACTCCTGCATGATACTTCACGCCGTGACTGGTTGGCTTACACCCGCCAATTGGGCTTGCAGCACATCAATGTGCAACAAGGGCCGATCTTTAGCCATAGTGCGATGGTGGTGCAGGCGGCGGTGCACGGGCAAGGGATTGCGTTAGTCAATAACGTCATGGCACAATCTGAAATTGAAGCCGGGCGGTTGGTGTGTCCGTTTAATGATGTGCTGGTCAGCAAAAATGCTTTTTATCTGGTATGTCATGACAGCCAGGCAGAACTGGGTAAAATAGCCGCCTTCCGCCAATGGATACTGGCACGAGCAGCCAGCGAGCAGGAAAAGTTCCGCTTTCGCTATGAATAATCAACTGGGTTGCAGCCAAGCGGCAGCCGAATTTTCTTTCAAAGGTACATAACGATGATGAGTCGTTCAATGCTGGTTTTCGCCGCAATCAGCGGTTTTGTATTTGTCGCCTTAGGGGCGTTTGGTGCACATGTGCTGAATGGGGCGCTCGGCGCTAATGAAATGGCTTGGATCCACACTGGGCTGGATTACCAAGGTTTTCATACCTTGGCTATCTTAGCGTTGGCGGTTGCAATGCAACGCCGTGTGAGTCTGTGGTTTTATTGGAGCGGGGCGCTGTTGGCGCTTGGCACCGTGTTGTTCAGCGGCAGCCTTTACTGTCTGGCGCTGTCACACCTCAAAATCTGGGTGTATGTTACGCCGATAGGCGGCATGTGCTTCCTGATCGGTTGGGTATTGATGTTGATTGGCGCTTTGCGTCTGAGGAAAAAGGCCGAGCGCCATGAATAAGATTGCGTTGTATTGCCGTCCCGGCTTTGAAAAAGAGTGTGCGGCGGAAATTACGGATAAAGCGTCCCAGCTTGATGTGTTTGGTTTTGCGCGAGTCAAAGAAAACAGCGGTTATGTTTTATTTGAATGCTATCAACCGGATGATGCAGACCGTTTGGCGAAAGAGCTTCCTTTTCGCGAGTTGATTTTTGCCCGCCAAATACTGGTGGTGGGGGAATTGCTGCGTGATTTGCCGCCAGAAGATCGCGTTTCACCGATTGTCGGCATGCTGATGGGCGTTGTCGATCGCGGTGGCGAACTGCGAGTCGAGGTAGCCGATACCAACGAAAGTAAAGAGTTGATGAAGTTTTGCCGTAAGCTAACGGTACCGCTGCGGGCGGCGATGCGAGAGCAAAAAGTCCTGATGGCGCGTGAAAATCTATCGCGGCCAGTCGTGCACGTCTTCTTTATTGCGCCGGGCTGTTGCTATGTGGGGTATTCCTATAGCAATAACAATTCGCCGTTCTATATGGGCATCCCGCGATTGAAATTCCCGTCCGATGCACCAAGCCGTTCAACGCTGAAGTTGGAAGAGGCTTTCCACGTATTTATTCCTGCCGACGAGTGGGAAGAGCGCCTTGCCAGTGGTATGCATGCGGTCGATCTCGGCGCTTGCCCGGGCGGCTGGACCTATCAACTGGTGAAACGCAGTATGATGGTGCATGCCGTTGATAATGGCCCGATGGCGCCTAGCCTGATGGACACCGGACAAGTGACGCACCACCAAGCCGATGGTTTCAGGTTCGAACCGGCTAGCAGTAAGATCTATTGGTTGGTTTGCGACATGGTGGAAAAACCGGCCAAGGTCACCAGTCTGATGATCCAATGGCTGGTAAAAGGCTGGTGTCGTGAGGCAATCTTCAACCTGAAGTTACCGATGAAGAAGCGTTACGAAGAAGTTTCACAGAACTTACAAGCGATACGCGAGGCGCTAGCCGCAGCGGGAATTAGCGCTGAGGTACACGCTAAGCAGTTGTATCACGATCGTGAAGAAGTCACTGTGCATGTTCGCCGCATGTGGTCGGCTATTCCTGGCCGTCGCGACGAGCGTTAATATTCTTACCCCCAGTGGCTAATGAGTATTGGTTTCTGGGGGCTGCTATTCGTCAACGCAGGGCGTTTCATGGCCCGTGTCAAACTGGGTTAGCGGGAAGGTAGGCGTAATTGTTGTAGATTACCATCGAGCTGAAGATCGGTGCGTAATGTGGCGATTTGCTTGCAGATATAGGCCATGTCGCGGTACAGCTCCAGCTTGCTGCGCCATTTCTCGGGCACTTCCGCCAGATGTTGATACAAATTATCCAAGTTTATTGCCTGTTGCAGTAACAGCACCGCCGTTTTGGGACCAATACCGGCAACGCCAGGGATCTTGCTGCTACTGATACCCGCCAACCCCCAATAATCTGCCAACTGTTGGGGTAACACGCCAAATTCTTGCTGCACAAAGGGCATATCTAGCCAGCGTTTCTGAAAGTAATCGCGAATCTGTACATTCGGAGCCAATAACTGACAATAACCTTTGTCGGTAGACACAATGGTCACCTGATAGCCGTTGCCAGCCACTTTCACCGCCAGCGTCGCGGCCAGATCGTCCGCTTCATTACCCGACGAATGCCAGCAGGCAACGCCTAATGATTCAAACGCCTGCCGAAGCTGCGGCATTTCCTGCTGTAAGTTTTCCGGCATTGGGGAGCGCCCGGCTTTATAGTCTGGTAATAATTGATGTCGCCAGCTATCGCTGCGGTCATCTTTATCAAACACCGCTACCGCATGTGTAGGGCAACTATGTTGAATCAACTGTTGCAAAGCATGGCGACATGCGTCTACGCAGGGGGAGCCCTGTACCGCATGAATACGGCGGATAAGGTTTAAAGCGTCGACAATTAACAAATGTATGGGCATGGCATTTACGCTAATAAAAAAGAGGGCGGCTTAGCGCCACCCGATGAATGATTAAGCAATAATTTCGTAGCAAGGTACATAGGCGGTACCCGGCAGCTTCATGCGGTGCTGGGCGACAAAACCTTGTAGGAGACTATCCATCTGCTTCATCATTTGCGGATCGCCGTGCAACTTGTAAGGGCCAAATTGTTCGATCGCGTGAATGCCGTTTTCTTTCACGTTACCAGCGACGATACCGGAAAACGCACGACGCAGTGCGGCGGCCAATTCTTCCGGCGGCTGCTCTGGAGAGAGATTGAGATTAGCCATATTTTCATGGGTTGGCTCAAACGGCAGTTGTAGATCCGGTGCAATGCGCATTGACCAGTTGAAGCTGTAAGCATCGCCCGTGTTACGCCGATTTTCTTTGACTAACGGCATGGCCAGTTTCATTTGACGAGCGACTTCGGCGGGATCGTCAATGATGATGGTATAGTGACGGCGCGCTGCATCGCCGAGCGTATTCATGATGAACTCATCGAGAACACGGAAATAGTCGGCGCTTTCTTTTGGCCCCGTCAGAATCAATGGCAGCACCTGCTCGCTGTTCTCCGGGTTCATTAAGATACCCAGCAGATACAGCAATTCTTCGGCAGTGCCGACGCCGCCCGGGAAGATGATAATACCGTGAGCGATACGCACAAAAGCTTCCAGGCGTTTTTCGATGTCAGGCATGATCACCAGTTCGTTGACTAGCGGATTGGGTGGTTCTGCAGCAATAATGGAGGGCTCCGTCATACCGATGAAACGGCTATTGCGGTAGCGTTGCTGTGCGTGACCCACCGCCGCGCCCTTCATTGGTGCTTCCATTGCGCCAGGGCCGCAGCCGGTGCAGATATTCAGTTCACGCAGGCCGAGCTCACTGCCGACTTTGCGCGCATACAGATATTCGGTTGCGTTAATCGAGTGACCGCCCCAACACACGACCATGTTGGGATCTTCATCCAGATGCAGTGTGCGTGCGTTGCGCAAGATGGAGAACACCAAGTTAGTAATGTGCGCGGAATTTTCCAGATTCAAATGTTGAAAGCGGCCTGCGATAACCAACTGCCCGTGGACGAACAGAATATCGCGCAGTACCGCGAACAGATTGGCTTGCAGCGAACGAATGATACGGCCGTCAACAAATGCCTCTTCTGGTGGATTAACCAATTCCAGTTTGACCCCACGCTCGCGGCGTAACACATTGATATCAAAACTTTCATAACGCGATAGCAACTGTTTACTGTTGTCCGTCTGACTACCTGAATTCAATACGGCAAGGGAACAATTGCGGAACAAACGGTACAGGTCGCTGCTGGCGGTGCGCTTCAGCATGTCTACTTCCAACTGCGACAACAAATCCATAGCGCCAAGTGGGCTGATATGTGTAATCAAGGTAACTCCTTTGCACCCATACTGGGGCGGTAGTAATCCATACAGCAACAGAACAGCTTAGGGTTATTGTTAATTGGCGCTTCGCCTAGCGATAAGATTATCGATTTGCTCGCCAGGGCGCGCTTTTGCTGCGAGTACCCTGAATTAACCTTACCGTTGTCCCTTGGCTTTTACCAATGTAAACCTGCCGTTAGCTTAGTTGTTGAGCAACGCTTCACATTATTGACGTACCAAGCGGCCATGAGACGGTACAAATTCTGTGTTGCTGCGCCACGGGTTGATGTCCAATCCGCCGCGGCGGGTATAGCGTGCATACACTGACAACCGTTGTGGCTGGCAAAAACGCATAATGTCGTTGAAGATGCGCTCAACGCATTGCTCATGAAATTCATTATGATGCCGAAACGACACTAAATAGCGCAGCAACGCTTCACGATTTATTTGCTGCCCACTGTAGGTGATTTGAACCGAACCCCAGTCAGGTTGGTTGGTGATCAGGCAGTTTGATTTTAGCAGGTGGCTCACCAAGGTCTCTTCTACGTGACGTCCGCCCGCAGCGTCTTGCAAATAATCGGCATTGAATTGGTAGCTATTAATGGTGATGTCTTGTTTATCAATACATTCGCCGCTAAACCGGGCGATGGGTTGCCCTTCGACTTCATCGAGGCTGAATAACATAACGCTGACATTGCCTTGCGCACAGGCGGCAAGATCGCGTTGCAGCGTCTGTCTAACCGTTTCCCTGTCGGAAAATTGCGTTTGGTTAAAGCTATTGAGATACAGCTTAAAGCTTTTGGATTCGATCAGGTTTTCACTAAACGCATCAAGGCTGATTTCACCTACCGCAACTTGCGGTAACCCTTTCTCGTTTAGCCAAGATAGTTCATACAGTGTCCAAATATCGGCACCGTGGAAGGGCAAAGTGTCTGGATATAGGCCCAACGGTTCGCGGTTCATGCTGCGTGGCACGGGTTGCAGTAGCGCAGCGTCGTACTGGTCATGATAGGCGGTTGGCTTGCCCAATGTCAGATTCGACAATGCCTGATGATCTTTATAGGAGGACATCTGCGGTCACCTTAATGATATACAATGAAGGCCAGTTTACCGTATGCGAGAGAAAATATGGACTATGAAGTAACGGATGCCCTGCGTGATTTTACCCAGCGCTATGTCGCGCTTTGGCAGCAAGAGTGCGGCCACGCTCCCGCCAGTGGTGACCTGTATGGTGTGGCCTCCCCGTGTATTGTAGCAACGCGTGATGATGACGTGTTGTGGCTACCGCAGCCGTTTACTCCCTCAGCGACGCTGGAAAAGGTTGAGAATGCGCTGGAGCTTCGTCTACAACCGGATATTCATGCGTTTTATACCCAACAGTATGCTGGTGATATGTGCGCGCAGTTTGGCGAACATGACCTTAGTTTGTTACAGGTGTGGAGCGAAGATGATTTTATTCGCCTACAGGAAAATTTGATCGGTCATTTGGTGACGCAAAAACGTCTGAAACTGTCGCCGACGCTATTTTTGGCGACGACACCTTCAGAAATGCTCATGGTATCGCTGTGCAATGTTAGCGGCAACGTCGTGCTCGAGCAGTTTGGTAGCGATAAGCGCACCATGCTGGCATCAAGCTTGGGGCATTTTTTGGATGCTTTACGTCCTAAAATGCCGGACTGAGGTTAAATACCTCGATTTCATGTGCGAGATCTCTTACATGAGTTGTGCGAGATCGCTTTTATTTTTTTATCACTTAAGTGGGTAATTTGATTTATTAGCAAATGTATCAGTTAGTTAAGCTTTGCTTAAGAGAACTCTTAGATCAATTTTACGCTTTTCAGGCTTACAATCCCTTGTGATAAAAAGGGAATTAAGCGATCTTATGTTCACCGGAAGGATGCCGGATGGAGCAGGAAAGCGTCAGGATGATGCAGGCTTCAGGATGAAGAAGTGGATGCACTCAGTGAAGAGTGGAAGGGATTGGCGTCAGGATGATGCTCAGGATGTTTCAGGATTGAAACCAAGGACACCTCCAGGATGGAGATTGAGAGCCGGCAAAGGAAGGTTGGTGGGTCAGGAAGACTAAGGAACCACATCAGGACGATGTTTAAAGGAATATAGCAAGGATTGTTTGGTCAGGATGACTGAGGGAAAAGTTTTCAGGGATCGAGCAGGGAGCACACTTTGTAGCGGGATAGCTATAAAACGAACCGGGGGCACTGTTAACGCAGTGCCCCCAACTTTTTGCGCCTATCTGATGGCTCCCTAGAGCAATGCATTGGCGAGATATGTCACATGCTGCTCGGCTTATTTTGCAACCAATACCGCGCGGTTTATCTGCTCGGCACGTAATGCCCCCCTCCTAAGGCGCTGTTGCGCTGAATCGTTAGCCCCTGGTTCGTGCCTTTATCGTCTGACTCGGCGTGTCTATCCTTAGTGTTGTCGCAACGCTACGCTTGGCAGTTTGGATAGTTGGGCTCTGGCAGGTTAAATGCTATGCTCTGCCGCCATTCAGCCGCTGCGCTGAGCTTTAGGGTTAAACAGATCGGGAATGCAGATGAGTATACAAAATCAGGTTCGCCATAATTTGCAGGCGATAGAACAATCCATGCGTGACTTGGCGTTGTGGCAGGCGACTCCTCCTGCACCTGAGGCGTTCAGCAGCACTGAGCCATTTTGCATTGATAGCATGCAGGCGGAGGAGTGGTTGCAGTGGGTTCTGTTACCACGAATGTATGCATTGCTGGACGCAGATGCTCCGTTGCCAGTTCGCTTCGCTATTACTCCCTACTTCGAAGAAGCGTTAAAAGATAAAGAGCCAAGCTGTCTGCCATTGCTGGTGTTGCTACAGCGTCTGGATACGACGCTGAATAAAGATGCGCAATGATGCTAGAGATACTTTATCAGGATGAGTATTTGGTTGCGGTGAATAAACCCGCGGGTTGGTTGGTGCATCGTAGTTGGCTCGATCGCCACGAAACGGTGTTTGTGATGCAAACGGTACGCGATCAGTTAGGTCAGCATGTCTTTACCGTGCACCGTCTCGATCGGCCTACATCTGGCGTGTTGCTGATGGCGCTGTCCAGTGAGGTTGCGCATCAGCTGTCGCAGCAGTTTGAACAGCATCAAGTAGAGAAAACGTATCATGCCGTTGTACGCGGTTTTGTGAATGAAGCGGCGCGGCTTGATTATCCGTTGACACAAGAGTTGGATAAAATCGCCGATAAGTTTGCTGAGGCAGATAAAGCACCGCAGCCTGCAGTGACGCATTATCGCGCGTTAGCACAGGTAGAAATGCCCGTCGCCATCGGCCGTTATGACACCGCGCGTTACAGTCTGATGGAGTTGCGCCCGGAAACGGGGCGTAAGCATCAATTACGGCGTCATATGACCCATTTACGCCATCCCATTATCGGTGACAGCAAGCATGGCGACCTACGCCAAAACCGGGGAATGGCGCAGCATTTTGGCTGTTCGCGGCTGATGCTACATGCGAGTCATTTGCAGCTTACACATCCTGTCACCGGCGCACCGTTAACTATTTCCGCCGGTTGGGATGAGCCTTGGCAAAGCGTGATGGCTCAGTTTGGCTGGCAGCAGGTTGTCCCTGAACTTGGCAGGGTTGAGTTTCCCGCAGCTTACGGTCAGGATATGCACTAATTTTACTGTGTAACAAGGGGGAACGATGGCTCAGATCGGTATTTTCGTTGGAACGGTGTACGGTAATTCTCTGCTGGTAGCGGAAGAAGCGGAAAATATCCTCAAAGAGCAGGGCCACGAGGTCAAGCTGTTCGAGGAGGGATCGCTGGAAGCCTGGCAATTTTATCGCCAGCATTTTGCGCTGGTGATTACATCTACCACGGGGCAGGGCGATCTTCCTGACAGTATTGCCCCCTTGTTCGCCGCCATTCGTGACCAAATCGGCTATCAGCCGGAATTGCATTATGGCCTGATCGCCCTTGGTGATAGCAGTTACGATAATTTCTGCGGTGCCGGACGGGCGTTTGATGCCTTGCTGCAAGAGCAGGGGGCAACACGCGTGGGTGAAGTGTTGGAAATTGATGCGATGGAGCAACCAGAACCGGAGTCGTTTGCCTGTCCGTGGGTGCAGCAATGGGCAACGTTGCTCAAATAAGATATGCCTGCTCATTGTAGCAATGAGCAGGGGCAAGTATTGCGATCGCTTTCTTACGTTATTCACGCTTTATAACATGAAGGCGACCGCGAATTGGTCGATTCTGGCGCGGAAGGAGCGCGGTTCGAGTCAATAGTGCTAAGCAAGGGTGAAAAGATGCACATGGCCTTGAGGAGCGTTCCGGGGTAGGATAAGTACAAAAAATGCCGAACAGGCTTTAACTGAACGGCATGTTGAAGACTGGATACCCTGCTGCAATAATATCTGCGGCGAATTATTTACCGCGGGTTAGCTTCTCCAGATCGGATTCGATTTCTGCGATCTTGTTTGATACAACGGCTTCCAAGTGGTGCAGATCTTCTAGGATCTTACGTTTCAGATCGACTTCCACCCGATCGCGTTTGCACAGTTTATCCAGCTCGTCGATGACATAACGCAGGTTGGGATTAATCTCGTGGATTTCTTTGTAACCCTGGCCTGAATTATCTGCTACCACGGTTTTGCGCTGGCGCGGATATTTGAACTTCACGCTTTTGGCAAAAAATTCGCCTTTGTCCTTACGAAAATAAATCTTGAGAATATCGTTATTGGCCTCTTGTCGCAGGCTATAGCGATCGATATCTTCCGGTTGATTAATGCCCAAGCTTTTCAAGTTATCGTACATATGGCGCCCCTCTAATAAGTTTTATTCCACGGTATTACCCTGATGACGTGCCGCGATAGCGTTGTAACCGTCTTGCTGCAACACCCATTGCATCAGATATCATTATGGCGAAAATATGATGCTGTAACGGTGACGGCGTCTGAAATGCAGGCAAAAAAATAGCGGGTAATTCACCCGCTATGTCAGTTTAGTCGATAGTACGTAATAACTCATTAATACCGACTTTACCACGCGTTTTGGCGTCGACTTTCTTGACGATGATGGCGCAGTAGAGGCTGTAGGAACCGTCTTTGGAAGGCAGGTTGCCTGAAACCACCACAGAACCGGCTGGGACGCGGCCGTAATGTACTTCACCCGTTTCACGATCGTAGATTTTGGTGCTTTGGCCGAGGTAGACCCCCATCGAGATCACGGAGCCTTCTTCGACAATCACACCTTCTACGACTTCAGAGCGTGCGCCGATGAAGCAGTTATCTTCGATGATGGTGGGATTCGCCTGTAGTGGCTCAAGCACGCCACCGATGCCGACGCCACCTGACAGGTGAACGTTTTTACCGATCTGAGCGCAAGAGCCAACGGTAGCCCAGGTGTCGACCATTGAACCCTCGTCAACGTAAGCGCCGATGTTGACATAAGAAGGCATCAATACGGTGTTGCGTGCGATATAGGCTCCTTGACGGACGCTGGCCGGTGGCACAACGCGGAAGCCTTCTTTCTGGAAACGCGCTTCGTCGTAGTCGGCGAATTTCATGGGTACTTTATCGTAATAACGGGTTTCTGCACCGTCCATGACCTTGTTGTCGTTGATGCGGAAAGAGAGCAGCACGGCTTTTTTTAGCCATTGATGGGTAACCCATTGACCATCGATTTTTTCGGCAACGCGCAATGCGCCGCTGTCGAGCAGGCCAATAACTTGGTTTACCGCTTCACGCGTTACGGTGTCAACGCTTGCTGGTGTGATATCCGCTCGGCGTTCGAAGGCGCTTTCAATAACGTTCTGTAATTGCTGCATTCTGTTTTCGTCTCGTCTTGATGTATTTAGCTAAAATTTACCGGTTTACCCAAAAGATTTCGAGTGGCAGCTAACGGCACTGCCGCTTGAAAGATGAAGGATATATCACATTTTATCGTTTGGATTGAGTGCCTCTGTCAACCGTTGTTCCAACTTTCTACGCGTCTCGGCATTCAAGGCGCGCCGTTCGCCATCGGCCAAAATAAATAAATCCTCAACCCGTTCGCCGATGGTGGAAATGCGCGCACCGTGTAGCGAAAGGCCCAGATCGGCAAACACTTCGCCGACTCTTGCCAGCAGGCCCGGCTGGTCTAACGCGGTCAATTCGAGATAGCTCCGCCGGTCGGTATGGGTCGGCAAGAAACTGGCCTCGGTCGGTACGCTGAAGTGTCGCAGTTTTGACGACGGGCGGCGCATCCGTGGCGGCTGATAATCCCGTTGGGTCACCGCCTGTAGTAATGCCTGACGGATGGCCGCGTGACGATCTTGTGCCAGCGGACTACCGTCGGGTTCCAAAACGATAAAGGTGTCCATCGCCATACCGTCGCGGTTAGTGAAGATTTGCGCGTCGTGTACGCTAAGATTGCGCCGATCCATTTCACCGGCCACGGCGGCAAAGAGGTAAGGGCGGTCTGGACTCCAGATGAATATTTCCGTGCCGCCGCGTGTTGCTTGGCGGCTGACTAATACCAACGGTTCGGTTGAATCATGAGCCAGTAAGTGACGCGCATGCCAGGCTAGCTGGTTTGGTGAGTGGCGTAGGAAGTAATCAGCGCGACAGCGGCTCCAGATACGGTGTAGAGCCTCCTCATCGATATTGTCCATGCGCAGCAACGCTAAGGCTTGTAAACGGTGATGCCGCACGCGCTCGCGCAGATCTGGGCTATTTTGCATGCCGCGGCGCAGTTGTTTTTCGGTGGCGAAATAGAGCTCGCGCAACAGGCTTTGCTTCCAACTGTTCCACAGCGTTTCATTGGTGGCACAAATATCAGCGACCGTTAGGCAGACCAGATAACGTAGCCGAGTTTCGCTCTGCACTTCGGCGCTAAACTGTTGTATCACGGTGGGATCTTGAATATCGCGGCGTTGGGCAGTCACCGACATCAGAAGATGACAACGCACCAGCCAAGAGATCAGTAGTGTCTCGCGCGAGTTCAGGCCATGCAGTTTGGCAAATTCAATCACATCTTCTGCGCCAAGAATGGAGTGATCGCCACCGCGCCCTTTGGCGATATCATGAAACAGCGCGGCGATAAGCAGCAATTCCGGGTGAGGCAGGCGTGGATACAGTTCGACACACAAAGGATGGCGTGGGCGAGTGTCTTCATCGGCAAAGCTTTCCAGTTTTTGCAGTACGCGAATAGTGTGCTCATCCACGGTATAAGCATGGAACAGGTCGAACTGCATTTGGCCGACGATTTTCCCCCACTGCGGCATATAAGCCCATAGCACACTGTGGCGATGCATCGGCAGCAATGCGCGTGAAACGGCCCCTGGATGGCGAAGGATCGCCATAAACAACTCACGAGCCTCCGGGATAGTGCACAACGGTTGTTGGAGATGGCGACGCGCGTGGCGTAGTTGCCGCACGGTGGTGGAATAGATGCCTTTAATTTCGCGGTTGTGCACCATGAGGTAAAACATTCGCATAATGGCTTCAGGCTGGCGGATAAACAGCGTTTCATCACGTAAGTCAATCAACGCACCGCGCAGTTGGAAATCATCGTTTAACGGACGTGGCTTCTCTGTGGCGTCCAGTGCCAGAATGGCCTCATCGAATAGTTGTAGCAGCATGTGGTTCAGTTCGCTGACGCGGCGCGTCATGCGATAAAAATCCTTCATCATGCGTTCGACAGGTTCGTTGCCTTCCCCCTCATAACACAACAATTGCGCGACGCTAAGTTGACGATCGAACAATAAGCGGTTGTCGTAGCGCGTCAACATGAGGTGAAGCGCAAAACGAATGCGCCAGAGGAAGCTCTGACATTCGTTAAGTTCGTTGCGCTCGGCTTGCGTCAAGAAGCCAAAACCGACCATTTCATCTAGCGAGGTTGCGCCAAAGTGACGGCGCGCAACCCACAGCAAAGTATGGATGTCACGTAAGCCGCCTGGGCTGCTTTTGATGTCAGGCTCGAGGTTATAACTGGTGCCGTGATAGCGTTGATGGCGTTCCTGCTGTTCGGTGATTTTCGCATCGAAGAACTCAGGCGATGGCCAAAAGCCGTCGCTGAAGATGTGCTTTTGCATTTGTAGAAACAGCGCAACGTCACCGCAGATCATGCGGGACTCAATCAGATTAGTGGCGACGGTTAAATCAGCCAATCCTTCGAGCAAACACTCTTCTAGCGAGCGAACACTGTGGCCGACTTCCAGCTTCAAATCCCACAGTAGCGTGATGAATTCGCCAACCCGTGAGGCTTGGCTGTCACTCAGGCGCTGCTGGCTGAGTACCAGCACATCGATGTCTGAAAGCGGGTGAAGCTCACCGCGTCCATAGCCGCCAACGGCTACCAGCGCGACCTCAGGAAAGGTATCAAAACCGTAGAACGTCCATAGCCGCCGCAACAGGCGATCGATAAATTCACTGCGTGCCGCTATCAGGCATTCGGCCGTTGAGCCGCAATTAAACGCCGCCGCCAACCATTGATGAAACTGTTCCAGCCGTTGTTTTAGGGCAACGCAGTTAATCTCCTCATCGCTATACACGTTGGGATAATCAGGTTGCGTCAGTTCGGCCTGTGGCGGAATGGCCGAAGTCGCTTGCTCTCGAAAGTGATCAGACATTGGATGCCCCATAAAAAAGGCCGGCAAAAGCCGGCCTATTATGCATTCGTAGTGCGCCGAAGCCGCACTTACATCTCATGCGTAATGATGTTGGGGATGGTGTCATCCTTCCGCAACGTCATTATCTCGCAGCCGTTTTCAGTGACCACAATAGTATGCTCATACTGCGCCGACAAGCTGCGATCTTTAGTTTTTACCGTCCAACCATCTTTCATGGTGCGGATACGGAAATCGCCCGCATTCACCATCGGTTCAATGGTGAATGTCATACCCGGTTGCAATACTACGCCACCGTCATCCGCGTCATAGTGCAGTACCTGCGGTTCTTCGTGGAATACTTCACCAATGCCGTGACCACAGTATTCACGCACTACGGAGAAATTCTCTGCTTCTACGAACTGCTGAATGGCTTTACCCAACGCACGCAAGCGGATACCAGGCTTGACCATTTTTAAGGCCAGATACAGGCTTTCTTGCGTGATGCGACAAAGACGCTCGCCAAGGATGGTCGGTTTACCTACCTGGAACATTTTCGAGGTATCACCGTGCCAGCCATCTTTAATAACGGTGACATCAATATTGACGATATCGCCATCTTTTAGCGTCTTGTCATCGCTTGGGATGCCGTGGCAGACCACTTCGTTGACTGAGATACACACCGACTTAGGGAAACCGTGGTAGCCCAGACAAGCTGAGATGGCCTGCTGCTTTTCGGTAATGTACTCGTGACAGATACGATCCAGCTCGCCGGTGGTCACGCCAGGAATGACGTAGGGTTCGATAATCTCCAGCACTTCGGCTGCCAGACGGCCGGCCACGCGCATTTTTTGGATGTCATCAGGTGTTTTGATTGAGATTGCCATGAAATTCGTCCGCAGGTGTGTCGAGAGTGCCGACAACAATAATAATAAGGGCAGATGATTATGGTATCAGCCCGGTGGGGCGCTGCCAAATTTCATTTCCTGCTGGCATCGATGGCGGGAGAATCCCCACCCAAAACAGGGTACCTATCACGGAAACAGGCGATGTTAGTGTGGGAAAGGTGAGCACAGGCAGGAGGCGGTTGGTATCTAAGGCGGCGTTCATCATACCGTTGGCTAGGGGACAGACGACCTAAACGTGCCCCCTGACCGCTCTATATCGGCCGAACGAAGCGCGGTGAAGGCGCAACAAAAGTTGGAGTTGGTGACGGGTTTATGGTATAAAGCGCGCCGGCGATCCGCTCTTCGTCCTAGTGACGAGGGCAGAGATTGTCGAAAATACTTTAACTGCACTCACATTGTGTAAATAACACACACGTATCGGCACATACGCCGGGGTGCCTCAAGTGAAGCGTTTTATCACTCTGGGGTCGGCGTTATGGGATACGTGGAGGCATAACCCCAATTAATCTATAGAGGTTTAATCATGGCAACTGTTTCCATGCGCGACATGCTCCAGGCTGGTGTACACTTCGGTCACCAGACCCGTTACTGGAACCCGAAAATGAAGCCTTTCATCTTCGGCGCTCGTAACAAGGTTCACATCATCAACCTGGAGAAGACCGTACCAATGTTCAACGAAGCTCTGGCTGAGTTGACCAAGATTTCTTCCCGTAAAGGTAAAATCCTGTTCGTTGGTACCAAACGCGCAGCAAGCGAAGCGGTAAAAGAAGCTGCACACAACTGCGACCAGTTCTTCGTGAACCATCGTTGGTTGGGCGGCATGCTGACTAACTGGAAAACCGTTCGTCAGTCCATCAAACGTTTGAAAGATCTGGAAACTCAGTCTCAAGACGGCACCTTCGACAAGCTGACCAAGAAAGAAGCGCTGATGCGTACTCGTGAATTGGATAAGCTGGAAAACTCTCTGGGTGGTATCAAAGACATGGGCGGTCTGCCAGACGCGCTGTTTGTTATCGATGCCGATCACGAGCACATCGCGATCAAAGAAGCCAACAACTTGGGTATCCCGGTATTCTCTATCGTTGATACCAACTCCGATCCAGACGGCGTTGACTTCATCATTCCGGGTAACGACGACGCAATCCGTGCAGTTAACCTGTACCTGACCGCCGTTGCTGCTGCTGTTCGTGAAGGTCGTTCTCAAGATCTGGCCGTTCAGGCGGAAGAAAGCTTCGTAGAAGCTGAATAATAAGGCAAGCTCGAACGCGAGCCCTTATTAACCAGGTATTGACATATGTTGGTTAGGGGGGCCCCTTAAAGGCCCCCTTTGCTTATCTGAATGAGAACCCTACCCAATATTCGAGTTGCGGTAAGTCGGCAACTGAGCCCTCCGCCAGCCGCTTGGTGAGCCAAGTGACTGGGTTGAGAGACGGTTGTAAACCCAGCGGCGGCTCGAAAGATGAAGGGTAAATCTCCGAGCGAGATAACCGAGGAATAAAGAAATGGCTGATATTACCGCTGCCCTGGTAAAAGAACTGCGTGAGCGTACTGGCGCAGGCATGATGGATTGCAAAAAGTCGCTGGTCGAATCCAATGGCGACATCGAGCTGGCAATCGAAAACATGCGTAAATCTGGTGCGATCAAAGCTGCGAAAAAAGCAGGCAACGTTGCTGCTGACGGCGTGATCAAAACCAAGATCGAAGGCAACTACGGTGTGATTCTGGAAGTTAACTGCCAGACTGACTTCGTTGCTAAAGATGCTGGTTTCCAGGCGTTTGCAGATAAAGTGTTGGATGCCGCGGTTGCTGGCAAAATCACTGACGTTGACGTGCTGAAAGCTCAGTTCGAAGAAGAGCGCGTAGCGCTGGTGGCAAAAATCGGTGAGAACATCAACATTCGCCGCGTTGCGTCCCTGGAAGGCGATGTGCTGGGTAGCTACCTGCACGGTGCTCGTATCGGCGTTCTGATTGCCGCGACAGGCGCAGACGAAGAACTGGTTAAGCAGCTGGCAATGCACGTTGCAGCAAGCAAACCAGAGTTCGTTAAGCCTGAAGATGTGTCTGCTGAAGTGGTAGAGAAAGAGTACCAGGTTCAGTTGGACATCGCGATGCAATCTGGCAAACCGAAAGAAATCGCAGAGAAAATGGTTGAAGGCCGCATGAAGAAATTCACCGGTGAAGTTTCTCTGACCGGTCAGCCTTTCGTTATGGATCCAAGCAAAACCGTTGGTCAACTGCTGAAAGAGCAGGGTGCAGACGTTGTTAACTTCATCCGTTTCGAAGTGGGTGAAGGCATCGAGAAAGTTGAAAGTGACTTTGCTGCTGAAGTTGCAGCAATGAGCAAACAGTCTTAATGCCTGTTGATGGGGCCGCCTCCGGGCGGTTCTATTTTATACCCCTTATACTGCGTTATTTGGGGTATAACTTTATCCAGCCAGATTTACTCCGATGGCGAGCCCTGCTGGGTTATACTCTGCGCAGGTGTATTTCATCGGTAAAAACCCCCAATACTATTACTGCTGCTTAGGACAGACTAACCATGGCAACCAATGCAAAACCCGTATATCAGCGTATCCTGCTCAAACTGAGCGGCGAGGCCCTGCAAGGCGCAGAAGGTTTTGGGATCGACGCTAGCGTTTTGGATCGCATGGCTCAGGAAGTAAAAGAGCTGGTCGAACTGGGAATTCAAGTTGGTGTAGTTATTGGCGGTGGCAACTTGTTCCGTGGCGCGGGCTTAGCACAAGCCGGTATGAACCGCGTAGTGGGCGACCACATGGGAATGCTGGCTACCGTGATGAACGGCCTGGCTATGCGTGATGCACTGCACCGTGCCTATGTGAACGCCCGCCTGATGTCGGCTATTCCGCTGAACGGCGTGTGTGATAACTACAGTTGGGCAGAGGCGATCAGCCTGTTGCGTAACAACCGCGTGGTCATTTTTTCTGCCGGTACCGGCAACCCGTTCTTCACCACCGATTCTGCGGCCTGTTTACGCGGGATTGAAATTGAAGCAGATGTGGTATTGAAAGCCACCAAAGTAGATGGTGTATACTCCGCTGATCCGGTCAAAAATCCGGATGCAACGCTATACGAACAGTTGACCTATCAAGACGTCTTAGAGCGCGAGCTGAAAGTGATGGATCTGGCGGCGTTTACGCTGGCGCGCGATCACGGTCTGCCAATCCGTGTGTTCAATATGAACAAACCAGGCGCACTGCGCCGCGTCGTGATGGGTGAGAACGAAGGTACATTGATCAGCAAGTAATTGCTGCTCAATACTGATTGAGCGGGGCGGGTGGCGACTTGCGCGCCTGTCCCCTACAAGTAAAATTCACGGGCTATAATAAGCCTGCCAAGTAACCCGCTTCCAAAGGTTCGCAACGTGATTAACGACATCAGAAAAGATGCTGACACACGCATGGAAAAAAGCGTTGAAGCATTCAAAAACCAAATCAGTAAAATCCGCACCGGCCGTGCTTCACCCAGCATTCTCGACGGTATTATGGTTGAATACTACGGTGCTGCAACGCCGTTGCGTCAACTGGCGAGTATCACGGTAGAAGATTCTCGTACGTTGAAAATTAACGTATTCGATCGTTCACTGAGCCAAGCCGTCGAAAAAGCGATCATGAGCTCCGATCTCGGTCTGAACCCGTCTTCTGCGGGTACTGACATTCGTGTGCCATTGCCTGCGTTGACTGAAGAGCGTCGTAAAGACCTGATCAAAGTGGTACGTGGTGAGGCAGAGCAAGGCCGTGTTGCTGTACGTAACGTGCGTCGCGACGCTAACGATAAAATCAAAGCGCTGCTGAAAGATAAAGAAATCAGCGAAGACGACGAACGTCGTGCGCAAGATGATATCCAAAAAATGACAGATGCTTACATCAAGCTGGTCGAAGCCGCGCTGGCTGAAAAAGAAAAAGAGCTGATGGAGTTCTAATCCGTTCTGTATAAGAAATAAGCGTCGCCTAGGCGGCGCTTTGTTTTTTGCGCTGCAGATCCCGTTTTATCGTACTGAAAGATCATGGACAACGGGTGTACAAGGTTTCACACTGAGGCACTTCCGATCTCATCAGACAGTTATTCAGAGCGAACCCATGAAGCAACTGACTATTCTTGGTTCCACCGGCTCCGTCGGTACCAGCACGTTGGCCGTCGTCAGAGAAAATCTCGAACTTTTCGCCATTAAGGCGCTGGTTGCCGGTCATAATGTGACGGTGATGGCGCAGCAGTGTCTGGAATTCCGTCCTGCTTATGCCGCGATGGCTGATGAAGCAGCCGCGAGCGAATTACGCCGTATCTTGGCGGAAAACGGTGTGAAAACCGAGGTATTGGCAGGCATCAAGGCAGCCTGCGAACTGGCTGCGTTGGATGACGTTGATCAAGTAACGGCGGCGATTGTCGGTGCTGCTGGGTTGTTGCCAACGCTCGCGGCAATCCGCGCGGGCAAACAGGTTTTGTTGGCCAATAAAGAGTCGCTGGTGACCTGCGGGCGCCTGTTTATGGACGCAGTGCAAAAAAGCCGAAGCAAGTTATTACCGCTCGATAGTGAACATAATGCTATTTTTCAGAGTTTACCTGAGAATATTCAGCGTCAGTTGGGATACTCTTCATTAGAAGAACATGGTGTGTCACGTATTGTTCTGACCGGCTCTGGTGGGCCGTTTAGAACGACGCCACTGGCGCAATTTGCTGTGATGACGCCGGATCAGGCGTGTGCCCATCCTAACTGGTCGATGGGGCGCAAGATCTCAGTAGATTCTGCCACCATGATGAATAAAGGTCTGGAATATATCGAGGCGCGCTGGCTGTTTAATGCCTCGGCCGAACAAATGGAAGTGATTCTGCATCCGCAATCGGTCATACATTCGATGGTACGTTATGTGGATGGGAGCGTGCTGGCGCAGTTGGGGACACCGGATATGCGCACGCCAATTGCTCATGCAATGGCCTATCCACAGCGGGTAAACTCCGGTGTTGCTGAACTGGATTTCTGCCGCATTGGCGAGTTGACCTTCGCTGAGCCTGAGCGCGAACGCTATCCCTGCCTGTATCTGGCCATTGATGCTTTCGATGCCGGGCAAGCAGCAACGACCGCGCTTAATGCCGCTAACGAAGTGGCCGTTGCCGCATTTTTGCGAGCGCAGATTCGCTTTACTGATATCGCTGTCGTCAATCAAAAAGTCGTCGAACGGCTGGCTTTACAGGAACCGACCTGTATTGAGGCGGTCTTAGACATTGACCGTCAGGCGCGTGATGTGGCTGCCGGGGTGGTGCGAGGACTCAGTGCTTGATTGGGCGATATTATCTGATTTTGTTGGTTAATTGCGCTCGCCTTAATGGGCCTGTTTGTTCAGGCATCGCTGAGGTGATATAGTCTGCGCCACCTGTCAGCGGTTATGCTGTTGAATAATGGCCTGATTGGCATCCCGAATGCCTTTGCTCCCAGCGTTTATTTGGGCGCGCGGGTGGTGCTGACTGAAAAGCCGTGTCGGGCACACGGCTTTTTTTGCGCGCAAGGACTTGATGTTCCAGAAAGGTTGTTGTGTTTCTATCGAGGAAATAAGTACGAGTTATGTCGTCCGCAAATCAACAAGAGGCTATTCCGCCCATCTCTGGGCCGCGTCATGTCGCTATTATCATGGACGGCAATGGGCGTTGGGCCAAACGTCAGGGCAAGTTACGCGTCTTCGGTCATAAAGCAGGGGTGAAATCGGTGCGTAAAGCCGTGAGCTTTGCCGCTAGCCATCATTTGGATGCGCTCACGCTTTATGCCTTCAGCAGCGAGAACTGGAATCGTCCGGCGCAGGAAGTCTCAGCGTTAATGGAGCTTTTTGTACGTGCCCTGGACAGTGAAGTTAAAAGTCTGCACAAACACAATGTCAGGCTGCGTGTGATTGGTGATGTCAGCCGTTTCAGCGCCCGTTTGCAGGAGCGAATTCGTCGCTCTGAGCAACTGACAGAAAATAACGATGGTCTGACTCTCAACATTGCTGCAAATTACGGTGGTCGTTGGGATATCATTCAGGGAGTGAAGTATCTGGCTGAACAAGTGCAGGAAGGATTACTGCGCCCGGATCAGATTAGTGAAGAGTTATTGGGCGAGCAGGTTTGCATGAGCGAGCTGGCTCCGGTGGATCTGGTAATCCGCACCGGTGGTGAACACCGTATCAGTAACTTTTTATTATGGCAGATTGCTTATGCCGAGCTTTACTTTACTGATGTACTCTGGCCTGATTTTGATGAACTTGTCTTTGAAGGTGCGCTGAATGCATTTGCACAACGCGAGCGTCGCTTCGGGGGAACAACACCTATCGGCGCAGATGCGTCCTAGGGGGAACTTTTGCTGAAGTATCGCCTCATAACAGCTCTGATTTTAATACCGCTCGTTATCGCAGCGTTGTTCTTGTTGCCACCCGTGGGCTTTGCCCTGGTAACGTTGGTGGTCTGCATGTTAGCCGCCTGGGAATGGGGGCAATTAGCCGGTTTTCCCTCGCGTTCTCAACGTATTTGGTTGGCGATATTGTGTGGCTTTTTGCTTGCGCTCATGCTGCTTTGTGTACCCGCTTATCATTACTCCGTTCACCTTTCGCTGGTGAGTGGCCCGTTGTGGGCCTCGCTGGGCTGGTGGATAGCCGCATTGCTACTGGTGTTATCCTACCCTGGCTCTGCGTCGTTATGGCGTCACTCCCGTTTGTTGCGTCTGGGCTTTGGCGTATTGACCATCGTGCCATTTTTCTGGGGCATGATGGCGTTGCGCCAATTGGGTTACGAAGAGAATCATTTTACCGGCGCTTGGTGGCTGTTGTACGTAATGCTGTTGGTATGGGGTGCGGATTCCGGCGCCTATATGTTCGGTAAACTGTTCGGTAAGCATAAATTGGCACCCAAGGTCTCCCCCGGTAAAACCTGGGAAGGGTTGATCGGCGGATTGGTGACCTCAGCGTTAATATCATGGCTGTTTGGCCGTTACGCGCCGTTAAATGTGATTCCAGCGACCTTATTGGTTTGCTCAGTGATCGCCGCGTTGGCTTCTGTGCTAGGCGATCTCACTGAAAGCATGTTTAAACGTGAAGCAGGCATCAAAGACAGTAGCCATCTGATACCGGGTCATGGTGGGATACTTGATCGCATCGACAGTCTGACCGCAGCAGTGCCAGTATTTGCCTGCTTGATGCTATTAGTGTTTTAATCCGTCAGTGACGGGGAGTGAAGGGATGATGTTCAGCGTACTCTGGAACCTGATAGCGTTTATTATTGCACTCGGCATCTTAATCACCGTGCATGAGTTCGGCCACTTTTGGGTGGCTCGACGCTGTGGCGTCCGCGTTGAACGCTTCTCTATCGGTTTTGGTCGCGCATTATGGCGACGTATCGACCGTCATGGCACCGAATTTGTTATCGCATTGATTCCGTTGGGCGGTTACGTGAAGATGCTCGATGAGCGCGTCGAGACGGTTGCGCCGGAACTACGCCATCACGCTTTTAACAATAAAACGGTCTATCAGCGTGCCGCTATCGTGAGTGCTGGCCCAATCGCTAACTTCCTTTTTGCTATTCTAGCCTACTGGTTGGTATTCATTATCGGTGTTCCTAGCTTCCGCCCGGTGATTGGCGAAATTTCGCCACAATCCATTGCGGCTGAAGCTCAAATTTCACCAGGAATGGAACTAAAGTCTGTTGGCGGTATCGAAACGCCTGATTGGGAATCAGTTCGTTTGGCGCTAGTGACGAAAATTGGTGATGTGCAAACCGAGGTTGGCGTTGCGCCGTTTGGTTCATCACAGGTCGTTAATAAAATGCTGGATTTACGCCAGTGGCATTTTGAGCCAGACAAGCAAGATCCCGTGGTTTCGTTGGGGATTATCCCACGCGGCCCGCAGATAGAATCGGTGCTAGCTGAGGTGCAAGCGGGGTCAGCTGCACAAAAAGCCGGTTTGCAAGCAGGAGATAGGATCGTTAAAGTCGATGGGCAATTGTTAGGCCGTTGGCAGACGCTGGTTAAGCGGATTCACAATGCGCCTGGGCAACCACTGGCTTTAGAGATTGAAAGAAATGGCGAGCCCTTGTCTTTAACGCTCATACCGGATACAAAATCGGTGGGCAAAGGCAACACGGTTGGGTTTGCCGGTATTATTCCGAAGGTGTTACCACTGCCGGATGAGTACAAGACAATACGCCAGTATGGCCCGTTCCCTGCGTTGTATCAGGCTGGGGACAAAACCTGGCAGTTGATGCGCCTTACGGTCAACATGCTGGGTAAATTAATAACCGGTGATGTAAAACTGAATAACCTGAGCGGCCCGATTTCCATAGCACAGGGAGCAGGGGCATCAGCCGGGGTTGGGTTTGTGTATTACTTGATGTTTCTGGCGTTGATTAGCGTCAACCTGGGGATTATCAACCTGTTCCCATTACCGGTGTTAGATGGTGGGCATCTCCTTTTCCTGGCGATAGAAAAGCTGAAAGGGGGGCCGGTTTCCGAGCGAGTACAAGACTACAGTTACCGCATAGGTTCGATCTTGTTGGTACTGTTAATGGGTCTTGCACTTTTCAATGATTTTTCTCGCCTTTAGGGGCGGGGATAGGTTAGGAAGAACGCATAACAACGATGGCGATGAAAAAGTTGCTCATAGCGTCGCTGCTGTTTGGCAGCGCCACCGTATACGGTGCAGACGGGTTCGTAGTGAAAGATATTCATTTCGAAGGCCTGCAGCGAGTCGCCGTCGGTGCGGCGTTACTCAACATGCCGGTTCGCGTAGGCGATACCGTCACTGATGATGATATCAGTAATACCATTCGTGCTTTGTTTGCCACTGGCAACTTTGAGGACGTACGCGTTCTGCGTGATGGTAATACGTTGATCGTTCAGGTTAAGGAACGTCCTACCATTGCTAGCATCACTTTCTCCGGCAATAAGTCGGTGAAGGATGACATGCTCAAGCAAAACCTAGAGGCCTCTGGCGTCCGGGTTGGCGAAGCGCTCGACCGCACGACGATTTCCAGCATTGAAAAAGGTCTGGAGGACTTCTATTACAGCGTCGGTAAATACAGCGCCTCGGTGAAAGCCGTTGTGACGCCATTACCGCGTAACCGTGTCGATCTGAAACTGGTCTTCACCGAAGGGGTTTCTGCCAAAATTCAGCAAATCAACATTGTGGGTAATCATGCTTTTACCAATGATGAGCTGATTTCACGCTTCCAATTGCGTGATGAGGTGCCTTGGTGGAACGTGGTAGGCGATCGCAAATATCAGAAGCAGAAGCTGGCGGGTGATCTTGAAACCTTGCGCAGTTTTTACTTGGATCGCGGATACGCACGTTTCAATATTGATTCGACGCAGGTTAGCCTGACGCCGGATAAGAAAGGTATCTATATCACCATCAATATTACCGAAGGCGATCAGTACAAGCTTGCCGATGTGGTGGTGAACGGTAACCTAGCGGGGCACTCTGCTGAGGTTGCCCAGTTGACCAAAATTGAACCCGGTGAACTGTATAACGGCAGCAAAGTGACCAAAATGGAAGACAACATCAAGAAGATGTTGGGTCGTTATGGTTATGCCTATCCGCGTGTTCAAACACAGCCTGAAATTAACGACGCGGATAAAAACGTTAAATTGCACGTCAACATTGATGCGGGCAACCGTTTCTACGTTCGTCGTATCAAGTTTGAAGGCAATGACACCAGCAAAGATTCCGTACTGCGTCGTGAAATGCGTCAGATGGAAGGTGCGTGGCTGGGCAACGACCAGGTTGAGCAGGGTAAAGAGCGTCTGAACCGTCTCGGTTATTTTGAGACTGTCGATGTTGAAACCCAGCGCGTTCCGGGTACGGCTGACCAGGTTGATGTCACCTATAAAGTTAAAGAGCGTAACACCGGTACCTTTAACTTCGGCGTGGGCTATGGTACAGAAAGCGGCGTCAGCTTCCAGGTTGGCGTGCAGCAAGACAACTGGCTGGGAACAGGGTATTCAGTGGGTGTCAGCGGCACCAAGAACGATTACCAAACGTATGCCGAATTGTCTGCTACCAACCCTTACTTCACCGTTGACGGTGTGAGCTTGGGCGGTCGTCTCTTCTATAACGACTTTAAAGCAGATGATGCCGATCTGTCTGATTATACCAACAGCAGTTATGGTGTTGATGGCACACTGGGCTTCCCAATCAATGAAAACAACTCATTGCGTGCTGGCCTAGGTTATGTGCATAACAGCCTGTCGAAAATGCAACCTCAGATCGCGATGTGGCGCTATCTGCAGTCGATGGGCGAAAACCCGAACACCATGGATCGTGCCAGCTTCAAGGCGGATGATTTCACGCTGAATCTGGGTTGGACTTATAACAATCTGGATCGTGGTTATTTCCCAACTTCAGGTAACCGGACTACCTTGAACGGTAAAGTCACGATTCCTGGCTCAGACAACGAATACTACAAAGTGACGTTGGACAGTGTGCAGTACCTGCCGATTAACGACGATCGTACTTGGGTACTGTTAGGGCGTGGCCGTTTAGGCTATGCCGATGGTCTGGGCGGTAAAGAAATGCCGTTCTATGAGAACTTCTATGCCGGTGGTTCTAGCACCGTGCGTGGCTTCCAGTCCAATACTATTGGTCCGAAAGCGGTGTATTACAATTCCAATTCCTACAGCTGTAGCAATGGAACCAAAATTTGTAGTTCTGACGATGCGGTTGGCGGTAACGCCATGGCTGTTGCCAGCATGGAGTTGATTACGCCGACGCCATTCATCAGTGAAAAATATGCTAACTCGGTACGCACGTCACTGTTTGTTGATGCAGGGACCGTGTGGGATAGCAACTGGGAGAAAAACCAGACATCAGGTTTCGATATACCAGACTACAGCAAGCCGGGTAACATTCGTGTTTCCGCCGGTATTGCGCTGCAATGGATGTCGCCGCTTGGGCCGTTGGTGTTCTCTTACGCGAATCCGATCAAAGATTACGAAGGCGACAAATCCGAACAGTTCCAGTTTAACATTGGTAAGACTTGGTAACGGGTCGCACTTTTGTGTGTAGCAGTAACTAAGAATCACAACTGCCAGACTGTCTAAGATAGAGAGAAAGAAAAGTCTCATTGTATATCGAGGCAAGTCTGGCAAATTGTGTATTTCAAGTGTCATATGACACAAACGGGTGATGGTAAGGAGTTTATAGTGAAAAAGTGGTTGTGTGCCGCAGGCCTCGGTTTAGCAATGGCTGCTTCAGCAGGCGTTCAAGCAGCTGACAAGATCGCTGTCGTTAACGTTTCCAGCATTTTCCAACAGTTGCCAGCACGCGAAACCGTGGCGAAACAATTGGAAAGCGAGTTCAAAGGCCGTGCGAGTGAACTCCAGAATATGGAACGCGCCTTGCAGACGAAAATGCAGAAATTGCAGCGTGATGGTTCTACCATGAAGGCGAGCGAGCGCAGCAAGCTGGAAAAAGACGTGATGGCTCAACGTGAGAAGTTCTCTCAAAAAGCGCAGGCTTTTGAGCAGGATAACCGTCGTCGTCAAATGGAAGAGCGTAATAAAATCCTGAGCCGTATTCAGGACGCAGTGAAATCTGTTGCTAGCAAAGAAGGTTACGACGTAGTCATTGATGCTAACGCCGTTGCTTATGCCGGTTCTTCTAAAGATATTACTGCTGCCGTGCTGAAACAGGTTAAATAACACATGCCTTCAATTCGACTGGCTGATTTAGCACAGCAGTTGGATGCACAATTGCACGGTGATGGCGATCTCGTCATCACCGGCATTGCTTCTATGCATTCCGCGCAAGCTGGCCAAATCACGTTTTTGTCAAACAGCCGCTATCAAGAGCAGCTGTCTTCCTGTCAGGCCAGCGCTGTGGTGCTGACCGAAGCAGACTTACCACACTGCCGTTCTGCGGCGCTCGTGGTGAAAAACCCTTATCTGACCTATGCGCGTATGGCGCAACTGATGGACACCACCCCAGCGCCCGCTCAGGATGTTGCCCCCAGTGCGGTAATTTCTCCTGAAGCGCAGCTTGGTAAAAATGTCGCCGTTGGGGCAAATGCCGTGATCGAGTCCGGAGCGGTTCTCGGCGATAATGTGATTGTCGGCCCAGGATGTTTTATCGGCAAGAATGCGTGCCTTGGTGCAGGCACACGCTTATGGGCAAATGTCACAATTTATCATGAAGTTGAGATCGGTCAGCACTGTTTGATTCAGTCGGGCACCGTGATTGGCGCCGATGGTTTTGGCTATGCGAATGAACGTGGTAATTGGATAAAAATCCCTCAATTAGGGACGGTGATTATCGGCGATCGCGTTGAAATTGGTGCCTGTACAACCATCGATCGTGGCGCCTTGGATAACACTCAGATCGGGAATGGTGTTATCATCGACAACCAATGCCAGATTGCGCATAACGTGGTCATTGGTGAAAACACTGCCGTTGCTGGTGGTGTGATCATGGCAGGCAGCCTGAAGATCGGCCGTTATTGCCAGATCGGCGGAGCCAGTGTGATTAATGGTCATATGGAGATTGCCGATCGGGTCGTTGTGACGGGAATGGGAATGGTTATGCGACCAATCACCGAACCTGGGGTATACTCTTCGGGCATTCCGTTACAACCCAACAAAGTTTGGCGTAAAACCGCCGCGTTGGTGATGAATATCGATGAGATTAGCAAGCGCTTAAAAGCTGTCGAACGAAAAGTCGGAAAAGACTAGTCACCGCCGTCCACCTTAGCCTTACCGGGTAGAAAAACGAAACGCGTTGGTCGACAAGCGACCAAAAGCGCAAAGAGTTATTAATTTGCGGCCTGCCTGATGATCTCCTTTTGGGGTCAAAGCAGGCCGTGTTGTTGATGCCATCAGATTTTAGAGACAGGAAGAGTATTTTGACTACTGACACTCATACTCTAGATATTGCAGAGATTTTAGAGCTGCTTCCCCATCGTTACCCGTTCTTGCTGGTTGACCGTGTCCTTGATTTTGAAGAACATAAATATCTGCGTGCGGTGAAGAACGTTTCCGTAAACGAGCCGTTTTTCCAGGGGCATTTCCCTGGCAAACCGATTTTTCCTGGCGTGTTGATCCTCGAAGCCATGGCTCAGGCCACCGGTATCTTGGCGTTCAAGAGCGTGGGTAGACTGGAACCGGGTGAGCTGTATTATTTTGCTGGTATTGACGAAGCGCGTTTCAAGCGTCCAGTTGTGCCAGGTGACCAGATGATTATGGAAGTCACTTTCGAGAAAACCCGTCGTGGCCTGACGCGCTTTAAAGGCGTGGCGACCGTTGATGGAAAAATTGTCTGCGAAGCAACCATGATGTGTGCGCGCAGCCGGGAGGCATAATCCGTGATAGACAAAACCGCCTTTATCCACCCAAGCGCAATTGTTGAAGAAGGCGCCGTTATCGGCGCTGGTGCGCATATCGGCCCCTTCTGCTACGTCGGCTCCCAGGTGGAAATCGGCGAGGGTACGGTGCTGAAATCTCACGTTGTGGTCAATGGCATCACCAAAATTGGCCGTGAGAATCAGATCTATCAGTTCGCCTCTATCGGTGAAGTGAACCAGGATCTGAAATATGCGGGTGAACCGACACGCGTTGAAGTTGGCGATCGCAACCGCATCCGCGAAAGCGTCACGATACATCGTGGCACTGCGCAGGGTACGGGGGTGACGCAGATCGGCAATGACAACTTGTTGATGGTTAACGTGCATGTTGCTCACGACTGTGTGGTGGGTAATTCCTGCATTCTTGCCAATAATGCAACCTTGGCAGGTCATGTGGAAATTGACGATCATGCGATCATCGGCGGTATGACGGCAATCCATCAGTTCTGCATAATCGGTGCACACGTCATGGTTGGCGGGTGCTCGGGTGTTGCACAGGACGTCCCCCCTTTTGTCATTGCGCAAGGTAACCACGCGACGCCGTTTGGTGTTAACGCTGTTGGTTTGAAGCGTCGTGGTTTTGATAAAGATGAAATGCAGGCGATTCGTCAGGCCTACAAAATTCTTTATCGCAGCGAGAAAACGCTGGATGAAGCCAAAACAGAAATTGAAGCCCTGGCTCAAGTGCAGCCGGTGGTACAGCAGTTCCTCGATTTCTTTGGCCGCTCTACTCGCGGTATTATTCGCTGACCTATGTCTACTCGTCCATTGACTATCGGTTTAGTCGCGGGTGAAACGTCCGGCGATATTCTTGGCGCCGGATTAATTCGGGCACTTAAAGCTCGAATACCTGACGCGCGTTTTGTTGGTGTCGCCGGGCCATTGATGCAGGCCGAAGGCTGTGAAGCCTGGTATGAAATGGAAGAGCTGGCGGTAATGGGCATTGTGGAAGTGCTTGAGCGCTTGCCTCGCCTGTTGAAGATTCGCAAGGATCTCACCCGCCGGTTTAGCGAACTTGCGCCTGATGTGTTTGTCGGTATTGATGCCCCAGACTTCAATATCACGTTGGAAGGCAGCTTAAAACAACGCGGTATTCGTACCATTCATTATGTCAGCCCATCGGTTTGGGCCTGGCGTCAAAAGCGTGTTTTCAAAATTGGTAAAGCGACCGATCTGGTATTGGCTTTCCTTCCTTTTGAAAAAGCGTTTTATGATCGATTCAACGTTCCCTGCCGTTTTATTGGCCATACGATGGCCGATGCGATGCCGATGCAGCCGGATAAGCTGGCTGCACGTGCCGCGCTGGGAATCGATCCGCAGGCACGTTGTCTGGCATTGTTACCGGGCAGTCGCGGGGCGGAAGTGGAAATGCTCAGCGCTGATTTCCTCAGAACGGCAAAGCTGCTACGCACGCGCTATCCCGATTTAGAAGTTATCGTGCCGCTAGTTAATGCCAAGCGGCGTGAACAGTTCGAACGGATCAAAGCAGAGGTCGCGCCCGAACTCCCAGCCCATCTGCTTGACGGTAAAGGGCGCGAAGCGATGATCGCCAGCGATGCCGCCCTGTTGGCCTCAGGAACGGCTGCATTGGAGTGCATGTTGGCGAAATGCCCGATGGTGGTAGGTTATCGTATGAAGCCGTTCACTTTCTGGCTAGCAGAACGGTTAGTGAAAACGCCGTACGTCTCATTACCCAACCTGTTGGCAGGGCGCGAAATTGTCCCTGAACTATTGCAGCATGACTGCACGCCAGACAAATTGGCCGCAGCGTTGCTGCCGCTGTTGGAAGAAAGCCCACAAACGGCACAGTTAACACAGACTTTCCTTGAATTGCACCAGCAAATTCGCTGTGGTGCAGACGAACAGGCCGCTCAGGCTGTGTTGGAGCTGGCAAAAGTATGATTGAACCCTTTATCTATCCCGCCGCCACGTTAATTGCTGGCGTAGACGAAGTTGGCCGTGGGCCATTGGTCGGTGCGGTTGTTACCGCCGCAGTGATCCTAGATCCGGCTCGGCCTATCGTTGGCCTGGCTGATTCCAAAAAACTGAGTGAAAAACGCCGCTTGGCACTGTACGACGAGATCATCGAACGCTCGTTGGCTTGGAGTTTGGGGCGTGCTGAGCCAGAAGAGATCGATCAACTGAACATCCTGCATGCAACGATGTTGGCGATGCAGCGAGCCGTCGCCGGATTAGCTGTTGAGCCGGATATGGTGTTAATTGACGGTAATCGCTGCCCGACGTTGCCGATGCAATCGCAGGCGGTGGTCAAGGGGGATAGCCGCGTGGCTGAAATCAGTGCTGCGTCTATTTTGGCTAAAGTCACCCGCGATCGTGAAATGGCTGAATTAGATCGCCTATTTCCTGAGTACGGTTTCGCGCAGCATAAGGGCTATCCCACGGCTTTCCATCTGGAGAGGTTGGCCGCGCTGGGCGCGACCGAACATCATCGCCGCAGCTTTGCCCCGGTAAGAAGGGCATTGGAGAGATAATCTGCGGGCCTGACTACCTCGTCTGGCAATGCGATAGAATTAACCTGTGCTCAGTATATTGAGCCGCTCATTTTGGTATCTGGATATGGCCGAACCTCGTTTTATTCACCTGCGCGTTCACAGCGACTATTCCATGATCGATGGGCTCGCTAAGGTCGGGCCGTTGGTAAAAAGAGCCGCTGCTTTAGCCATGCCAGCGTTGGCGATTACCGATTTCACCAACCTTTGCGGGCTGGTGAAATTTTATGGTGGCGCGCACGGCGCAGGGATCAAACCGATCGTGGGTGCCGATTTCCATGTGCAAAGCGACGTGCTGGGCGATGAACTGGCGCAACTTACCGTACTGGCGGCCAACAACACCGGTTATCAAAACCTGACGCTGTTGATTTCACGTGCTTATCAACGTGGCTATGGTGCCGCAGGCCCGGTCATTGACCGCGACTGGCTGATCGAACATCGTGAAGGATTAATTTTGCTTTCCGGCGGCCGGATGGGGGACGTCGGCAAATTCATGCTGCGCGGCAACCAGGCGCAGGTGGAACAGTGTCTGGCGTTTTATCAGCAGTATTTCCCCGACAGTTACTATTTGGAGTTGATTCGAACGGGTCGCCCGGACGAAGAAAATTATCTGCACGCTGCGGTGGCTCTCGCCGCCGAACGCGATTTGCCGGTGGTGGCGACCAACGATGTACGTTTCCTGGTGGAAGATGATTTTGACGCGCATGAAATTCGCGTCGCGATCCATGATGGTTTTACGCTCGACGATCCTAAACGTCCTCGTCACTATAGTCCGCAGCAATATATGCGCAGCGAAGAGGAAATGTGTGAGCTGTTTGCCGACATTCCTGAGGCGCTGCTCAACAGTGTTGAGATAGCCAAACGCTGCAACGTAACCATACGCCTTGGTGAATACTTCTTGCCGCAGTTCCCGACCGGGGATATGACCACCGAAGATTTCTTGGTCGCTAAATCTAAAGAGGGGCTGGAAGAACGTTTGGCGTTTCTGTTCCCCGATCCGCAAGTGCGCGCACAACGCAGGCCAGAATACGACGAACGTCTGGACATAGAACTGAAAGTGATCAATCAGATGGGCTTCCCCGGCTACTTCCTGATTGTGATGGAGTTTATCCAATGGTCGAAAGATAACGACGTACCGGTTGGGCCGGGCCGTGGTTCAGGTGCCGGTTCGTTGGTGGCTTACGCGCTGAAAATCACCGATCTCGACCCGTTGGAGTTCGATCTGCTGTTCGAACGCTTCCTCAACCCTGAACGTGTTTCCATGCCTGACTTTGACGTTGACTTTTGCATGGAAAAACGCGATTTGGTGATCGAGCACGTTGCCGACATGTATGGCCGTGAAGCAGTTTCGCAAATTATTACTTTCGGTACGATGGCGGCGAAAGCGGTAATACGTGATGTAGGCCGCGTGTTGGGCCATCCTTATGGTTTTGTTGATCGTATTTCCAAACTAGTGCCCCCCGATCCGGGGATGACGCTGGAAAAGGCCTTTGCTGCCGAACCTCAACTGCCCGAAATCTACGAAGCGGATGAAGAGGTCAAAGCGCTGATCGATATGGCGCGTAAGTTGGAAGGGGTGACGCGTAACGCGGGCAAGCATGCCGGCGGGGTCGTCATCGCGCCAACCAAGATCACCGATTTTGCGCCGCTGTATTGTGATGCAGAAGGCCATCATCCCGTCACCCAGTTTGATAAAAACGATGTGGAATATGCGGGGCTGGTGAAGTTTGACTTCTTGGGGCTGCGTACCCTGACCATCATCGACTGGGCGTTGGAGATGATCAATAAGCGGCGCGCCAAGACCGGCTTAGAGCCGATCGATATTGCCGCGATTCCGCTCGACGATAAGAAAAGTTTCGACATGCTACAACGTTCGGAAACCACGGCGGTTTTCCAGCTTGAATCGCGTGGCATGAAGGATTTGATTAAACGTCTGAAGCCTGACTGCTTCGAAGATATGATCGCACTGGTGGCGTTGTTCCGCCCAGGCCCGTTGCAATCGGGCATGGTGGACAACTTCATTGACCGTAAGCACGGTCGCGAAGAAATTTCCTATCCTGACATCCAGTGGCAGCATGAGTCTCTGAAACCGGTGCTGGAACCGACTTACGGCATCATCTTGTATCAAGAACAGGTGATGCAGATTGCTCAGGTGCTGGCTGGCTATACGCTTGGTGGCGCAGATATGCTACGTCGCGCCATGGGGAAAAAGAACCCGGTCGAAATGGCCAAGCAGCGCGGTGGTTTTGAAGACGGGGCGAAAGCGCGCGGCATCGACGGCGAATTGTCGGTTAAGATCTTCGATCTGGTAGAGAAATTTGCTGGATATGGCTTTAACAAGTCCCACTCTGCCGCCTATGCATTAGTGTCGTATCAAACGCTATGGCTTAAGGCGCACTACCCGGCTGAGTTTATGGCTGCGGTGATGACTGCCGATATGGACAACACTGATAAAGTCGTTGGTCTAGTCGATGAATGCTGGCGCATGGGGCTGAAAATCTTACCGCCGGATATTAACAGCGGCCAGTATCACTTCCACGTAAACGACGAAGGTGAAATTGTTTACGGCATCGGTGCGATTAAAGGTGTGGGTGAAGGGCCGATAGAAGCGATTATTGAAGCGCGTAATAGTGGTGAACAAGGCTACTTCAAAGACTTATTTGATTTGTGCGCGCGCGCTGATATTAAAAAGCTTAACCGCCGTATTTTAGAAAAGTTGATCATGTCAGGGGCGTTCGATCGCCTTGGGCCACACCGTGCCGCGTTAATGAGTGCCTTAAGTGATGCGCTGAAGGCGGCAGATCAACATGCCAAAGCTGAAGCTATTGGTCAGGTTGATATGTTCGGCGTCTTGACTGAAGCGCCTGAACAGGTAGAACAGTCCTACGCGAATGTTGCGCCGTGGCAGGAGCAGGTTGTGCTGGACGGTGAGCGGGAAACGCTAGGGTTATACTTGACCGGGCACCCGATCACCCAGTATCTCAAAGAGATTGAACGTTACGCCGGTGGCCAACGTTTGAAAGATATGCACCCGACGGATCGGGGCAAAATGACCACCGCAGTTGGGTTGGTCATCGCGGCGCGGGTGATGGTGACCAAGCGCGGCAATCGCATCGGAATTTGTACTCTGGATGACCGTTCCGGGCGTTTGGAGGTGATGTTATTTACCGATGCGTTAGAAAAATACCAGCATTTGTTGGAAAAAGACCGTATCCTAATCGCCAGTGGACAGGTCAGCTTTGATGACTTTAGCGGCGGGCTTAAAATGACCGCCCGAGAGCTTATGGACATCAGTGAAGCCCGTGAAAAATATGCGCGCGGGCTTGCTATCTCGCTGACGGACAGGCAAATTGATGACCAGCTTTTGAACCGTCTCCGTAAGTGTTTGGAACCCCATCGCTCGGGGACGATTCCAGTGCATCTCTACTATCAACGGATCGACGCACGTGCCAAGTTGCGTTTTGGCGCAACCTGGCGAGTGACGCCCACCGACCGCTTGCTGATAGATTTGCGGACTCTGGTAGGTAATGAGCAGGTGGAACTGGAATTTGACTAAAATAGGAATGCTATGAGTCTGAATTTTCTTGATTTTGAACAGCCGATTGCAGAGCTGGAAGCGAAAATTGACTCGCTGACTGCCGTCAGCCGTCAAGACGAAAAATTAGATATTAATCTGGACGAAGAGGTTCAGCGCCTGCGTGAAAAGAGCGTTGAACTGACGCGCAAGATTTTCTCAGATCTTGGGGCCTGGCAGGTTGCTCAATTGGCACGCCACCCGCGCCGTCCTTATACCCTGGATTATATCGAACATATCTTCACCGACTTCGAAGAGCTGGCTGGCGACCGCGCGTATGCCGATGACAAAGCTATCGTCGGCGGTATTGCGCGTCTGGATGGTCGCCCGGTGATGGTTATTGGGCATCAGAAAGGGCGTGAGACGAAAGAGAAAGTCCGTCGCAACTTTGGTATGCCGGCGCCCGAAGGCTACCGCAAAGCGTTGCGCCTGATGGAGATGGCGTCTCGCTTTAATATGCCGATCATCACGTTCATCGATACGCCGGGCGCCTATCCTGGTGTCGGAGCAGAAGAGCGCGGCCAATCTGAGGCGATCGCTCGCAACCTGCGTGAGATGTCGCGTCTTCAGGTTCCGGTGATTTGCACCGTAATCGGTGAGGGTGGCTCGGGCGGCGCGTTGGCCATCGGTGTTGGCGATAAAGTAAATATGTTGCAGTACAGCACCTACTCGGTGATTTCGCCGGAAGGCTGCGCCTCTATTTTGTGGAAAAGCGCAGATAAAGCGCCAATTGCCGCAGAAGCTATGGGCATTACCGCACCGCGTTTGAAAGAACTGAAGTTGATCGATTCGGTAATCCCGGAACCATTAGGTTCCGCGCATCGCGACGTACCTGCAATGGCAGCATCGTTGAAAGCGCAGCTGTTGGCGGATTTGACCGATCTCGATGGCTTGAACACGGAAGAGTTGCTCAACCGTCGCTATCAGCGTCTGATGAATTACGGCTATTGCTGATTTCGTTACGCTGAAAAAAACCGCCGCAGGGCGGTTTTTTTATATCTGCTAATTATGTTTAATTAAGTCATTATTGGCCGCCAACTGACCAGGAGCTGCACGATGAATATCATCGCTATCATGAGCCCGATGGGTGTGTACTATAAAGATGAGCCGATCCGTGAGTTGCATAGCGCCTTGTCGGCGATGGGATTTCAGTTGGTTTATCCGCAAGGTAGCGCCGATTTGTTGAAGCTGATTGAACATAATGCACGCATCTGTGGCGTAATCTTTGATTGGGATGAGTACAGTTTGGCGCTGTGCAGCGAAATTAATGAGCTGAATGAATATTTGCCGCTGTATGCCTTTATCAATACTCATTCCACTTTTGATGTCAGCCTGCATGATATGCGTATGGTGCTGTATTTTTTCGAATATGGCCTGAATGTGGCAAATGAGATCGCGCAGCGTATCCGCCAATATACTGACGAATATACGGATGCCATCACGCCGCCGCTTACCAAGGCGTTGTTTACCTATGTGCAAGAAGGAAAATATACCTTCTGTACGCCGGGGCATATGGCGGGGACGGCGTTTCAGAAAAGCCCGGTGGGGTGCCTATTTTATGATTTCTTTGGCGCGAATACGCTTAAGGCCGACGTATCGATTTCGGTGACCGAATTGGGCTCCCTGCTGGATCACACCGGCCCGCATTTAGAAGCTGAAGAGTACATAGCCCGAACCTTTAACGCCGAACAAAGTTATCTGGTGACCAACGGAACGTCGACCGCCAACAAAATTGTGGGTATGTATGCGGCACCGGCTGGCAGCACGGTATTGATTGATCGCAACTGCCATAAGTCACTGTGCCATCTGTTGATGATGAGTGACATCGTCCCTATTTATCTGCGGCCGCTTCGCAATGCTTATGGCATTCTTGGTGGTATACCGCAGCGAGAATTTACTCGCGCAAGCATTAGTCAACGGGTATCAGAAACAGCGAACGCCAGTTGGCCGGTGCATGCGGTGATCACCAACTCCACCTACGATGGTTTGTTGTACAACACGGATGTTATTAAACAGACGTTGGACGTGCCATCGATTCATTTTGATTCGGCTTGGGTGCCTTACACTAACTTTCACCCGATTTATGCCGGTAAGAGTGGGATGAGTGGCGAGCGTATCCCCGGCAAAGTCATCTATGAAACCCAATCAACGCATAAACTGCTGGCGGCATTTTCGCAGGCCTCTATGATTCATATCAAAGGGGATTATGATGAGGGCACGTTCAACGAAGCCTACATGATGCACACCACGACATCACCGAATTATGGCATTGTGGCATCGATGGAGACGGCGGCTGCGATGTTGCGTGGTAATCCAGGGCGGCGAATGATCAACCGTTCGGTCGAGCGGGCGTTACATTTCCGCCACGAAGTGCGGCGACTGCGTGAAGAGAGCGATAGTTGGTTCTTCGATATTTGGCAACCGGAGCACATTGACCAAGCTGAATGCTGGCCGCTGAACCCGGATGAGAACTGGCATGGTTTCGGTAACACGGATCGCGATCATCTGTTCCTTGATCCAATAAAAGTCACCATTCTTACGCCGGGTATGAATCAGCAGGGCACATTGGAAGACAGTGGTATTCCCGCCGCGCTGGTGGCGAAATACTTGGATGAGCGCGGCATTGTGGTAGAGAAAACCGGGCCATATAACCTGTTGTTTCTATTTAGCATCGGCATTGATAAAACTAAAGCCATGAGCTTGTTACGTGGGTTGACCGATTTTAAACGTGCGTTTGATCTTAACTTACGGGTCAAGAATATGCTGCCGGACTTGTACGCAGAAGACCCGGATTTTTATCGGAATATGCGTATTCAGGATCTGGCGTTGGGGATTCACCGCTTAATCGGTCAGCATGACTTACCGCGTTTAATGCAGCGTGCGTTCGATGTGTTACCGGAGATGCGATTAACGCCACATCAGATGTTCCAGCAGCAGGTCCGCGGTAATGTTGAAACCTGCGAGATAGATCAGTTGGTCGGCAAAGTGGCGGCTAACATGATACTGCCTTACCCACCCGGCGTCCCATTGGTGATGCCGGGCGAGATGATTACCGAGGAAAGCCGCAGCGTGTTAGATTTTTTACTCATGTTGTGTTCGATCGGCAAACAGTACCCGGGTTTTGAAACGGACATCCATGGTACTACGCTGACGGAAGACGGCCGTTACTTGGTGAAGGTGCTGAAAAAACCGTTATAAATCGGGATGAGGAGCGCCGTTTGCAACGGCCCCGTATGGGGTATGCCTTCCCCGTAGTGAGAAGAGGAAGAGAGTTATGTTGGCATTACGTCAGGTGCACCATATTGCGGTCATCGCTTCTGATTACACCGTCAGCAAGCATTTTTACTGTAAAATTCTTGGTTTTAGCTTACTGGGGGAATATTACCGGGAAGAACGCAACTCTTGGAAAGCGGATCTGGCGCTGAACGGCCACTACGTCATCGAGCTGTTCTCTTTCCCGTCACCGCCCGCGCGTGTCAGCCAGCCGGAAGCCTGTGGTTTGCGTCATCTGGCGTTTAGCGTGGAAGATATTGACCAGGCTATTGTCCATCTGCAAGCCGCGGGGGTCATTTGTGAGCCCGTGCGTGTCGATCCTTACACGCAGGCGCGTTTTACATTCTTCTGCGATCCTGATGGCTTACCACTAGAATTATATGAACAATGAATGCTTAATCGGCGCGCAGAGACCCAAGTTGCAGGTTGATATGGTATTATCGCGCGCTTGCCTTGGGTCCCCTTTGAGTTATTTCTGCCATGCAACAGCCTGTTTTTCGTGTCGGAGAGTGGCTGGTTACTCCAGCAGACAACCAAATCAGCCGTGATGGGCGTCAAAAGACGCTAGAGCCACGTTTAATCGATATGCTGTTCTACTTTGCTCAGCATCCTGACGTGGTGCTGAGCCGTGATGAGTTGATCGATAACGTCTGGAAACGCAACATCGTCACCAATCATGTCGTGACGCAGAGTATCTCTGAGCTGCGTAAATACCTGAAAGACGGTGATGCGGATAGCCCAGAATACATCATCACGGTGCCCAAACGCGGCTATAAACTGGCTGCCTCAGTGATGTGGTGCGAAGAGGGCGAAATATCGCCACCGAGCGTGCCACAGATCGCGGTGATCATGCACGAGCCGGAGGATGGCAGCGACGAGGATGTAACGGACTACGTACCACCGCGGCCAAATGCAAAAAAACGCCCTCCCGAGACCACCGGAAAACGGTTTTATCAACGTTCGCCATTTTGGGTATGGCTCAGTTTCCTCGCCGCTCTCAGCGCCTGTGTTGCGTTTGTCGGTATTGCTACTCTGTCACAACGTGTTCCGGTCGCGACCATGCCGATGTTGTTGAACCCGCGTGATATCGATATCCGCATTCAAGGCGGCAACAGTTGCAGCAATTGGATGCCGCAGCTCTCCTATGTGGTTGGCCTCAGCGAGCTCATCGCCGATTCGCTTAATACCTACTCCACCTTCTTGGTACACGATCAAACTAACTATAATTACAGTGGCCCCAGCAGTTCGGGCAAATCGCTGACAATCGAATTTGTTAACCAGCGGCACTATCGTGCTCAACAGTGTTTCCTGTCCGTGCGGCTAGTGGATAACGCCGACAGTTCTATCATGTTGGATAAGCGATATTTTATCACCGCCGATAACCAGGTGAAGGTCCAGACAGATTTACTGAATAGTATGTCGGCCGTGCTTAAGCAACCTTGGCCACCGCAGTTGGAAAAACGTTTGAACAGTCTCCTGCCGAAACAGGGGCCCGCGTTACAGCAATTTTATCAGGCGCATCAGTTATTGATTCAGGGAGATATTGATTCGTTGACGCATGCCAGTGAGCAGCTTAGTGAACTGATCAAGGCCTCGCCTGACTTCATCTATATTTCTGCAGAAAAAGTCTTAGTGGATTTATTTCGTAACTCGTATCAGCCATTTGATAGTCAACAACTGAATCAAGTTCGTGAAGAAATTAATCAGTTGGCAACGGTACCCGAATTAAAAGAAACCCCAATATTGCAGCAAATATATACGGTGGATGCGTTAGCGGAAGGCAGAATAGATGATGCCCACCATGCAATAGATAAAGCGATAGAAATGCAAATGTCATGGTTGAATTATGTTCTGTTAGGCAAAGTGTATGAGATGCAGGGGCTAAATCATTTAGCTGCCGACTCTTATATAACAGCCTTCAATTTGCGTCCGGGGGAAAATACATTGCACTGGATCAGAAATGGTGTATTTCAAACCTCAATCACCAGCGTTGTACCTTATTTAGACCATTACACGTCAGATAACTGATTAGACGTATACCGCTAGCCAAGAACGCATGGCTAGCGGTGTTTTAGTAGTGTAATGTTGTGTTGTTTTTTTGTGATTTTTTGAGGTGGTATGTGTTCTCGCTTTTTCCGCATTTTTAACCGTTACTCACCATTCTATCATTATGTTTTAATAGTATATTTATGTTTTCTTGATCTTCCCTTGGTATCTTGATGTGTTAATGGAAAAGCTCAATTTATCATTTGTATGATCATGAGACTAAAATCACTTTATCTTTAGGACTTTATTCCTTTGGCTGATTACCATCCTGAGCATCAAGTCGGGCAGTAAGCCTGTTCTTTACTGGTTTGGCTTATAAAAAATGATACTCAGGAGAAACTGACCATGGCTTCATCCAAGAAAATAGGGCTTATTGCCTGCACCGGCGTTGTTGCCGGGAATATGATGGGGAGTGGGATTGCTTTATTACCCGCAAACCTGGCTAGTCTCGGTTCAATCGCCATTTGGGGATGGGTAATCTCAATTATTGGTGCGATGTCGTTAGCGTATGTTTATGCGCGCCTTGCCACAAAAAATCCACAGCAAGGTGGCCCCATTGCCTATGCAGGTGAAATTTCACCGGCCTTTGGTTTCCAAACTGGCGTACTTTATTACCATGCTAACTGGATTGGTAATTTGGCCATCGGTATTACTGCGGTTTCTTATCTTTCTACATTCTTCCCTGCATTGAATAACCCGGTGCCTGCGGGTCTTGCCTGTATCGCCATCGTGTGGGTATTCACGTTTGTGAATATGCTCGGTGGTTCTTGGGTGAGCCGCTTGACCACGCTTGGCCTGGTATTGGTATTGATTCCAGTGATCGTGACCGCTATTGCTGGTTGGCACTGGTTTGATGCTGCCACCTATCACGCAAACTGGAATACGTCTGGCACCACCGATAGCCACGCGGTAATTAAAAGTATTCTGTTGTGCCTGTGGGCATTCATTGGTGTGGAGTCTGCTGCAGTCAGTACCGGTATGGTGAAAAACCCAAAACGTACGGTACCGCTCGCAACCATGCTGGGGACGGGGTTAGCAGGCATTATCTACATCGCCGCCACGCAAGTGATCAGCGGTATGTTCCCTGCTAGCCAAATGGCCGCCAGCGGTGCTCCGTTCGCCGTTAGCGCCTCCGCCATTATGGGTAATTGGGCGGCGCCGATGGTTTCTGCTTTCACCGCTTTCGCCTGTTTGACCTCGTTAGGTTCATGGATGATGCTGGTGGGGCAAGCCGGTGTGCGTGCGGCCAACGATGGTAACTTCCCTAAAGTGTATGGCGAGTTAGACAAAAATGGCATTCCTAAAAAAGGCCTGCTGTTAGCGAGCTGCAAAATGACCGCATTGATGGTGTTGATCACCGTAATGAGTTCTAGCGGCGGTAAAGCGTCAGACCTGTTTGGTGAACTGACCGGTATTGCCGTGCTATTGACCATGCTGCCTTATTTCTACTCTTGCGTAGACCTGATTCGTTTCGAAGGCGTCAACTTGCGTAATCTGCTGAGCCTGATTGCTTCGGTCTGCGGTTGTGGTTTCTGCTTCATCGCCCTCATGGGCGCCAACTCCTTCGAACTGTCCGGCACCTTTATCGTCAGTCTCATCATCTTGATGTTTTACGCCCGGAAAATGAATACCCGTCAAGTCGCCAAAGCGGCGGCGATTGAAGACGACGCAACGGCCAAAGCGCACTAATTCGCGTCCTCTGACCCATTGATATCACGCAGCCTCTTTCTTTCCGACCTATCTGCCGAGATGGGAAGGGGCTTGCTTTGCCAGGAGAAATGCTTATGAACGTTATCGCCATCATGAATCACATGGGTGTCTACTTCAAAGAAGAACCTATCCGTGAACTGCATCAGGCGCTGGAAAGTCTGGATTTTCGCATCGTTTACCCGAACGATCGTGAAGATTTGCTGAAATTAATCGAAAACAACGCGCGCCTGTGTGGTGTGATTTTCGACTGGGATAAATACAATCTTGAGTTGTGTGAGGAAATCAGCCAGCTCAACGAATATATGCCACTTTATGCGTTTGCAAACACCTATTCTACGTTGGATGTCAGCCTGAACGATTTGCGTATGCAGGTGCGTTTCTTTGAGTATGCACTGGGTGCTGCGCAGGACATCGCCGCCAAGATCAAACAGAACACTGATGAATATATCGACACGATTCTGCCGCCGCTGACCAAGGCGTTGTTCAAATACGTTCGGGAAGGAAAATACACTTTCTGTACGCCTGGGCACATGGGTGGTACTGCGTTCCAAAAAAGCCCGGTTGGTAGCCTGTTCTATGATTTCTTTGGCGCTAACACCATGAAGTCGGATATTTCGATTTCGGTATCGGAACTGGGTTCATTACTGGATCACTCCGGCCCGCACAAAGAAGCGGAAGAGTATATTTCCCGCGTATTTAATGCTGAACGCAGCTACATGGTGACCAACGGCACTTCAACCGCCAACAAAATCGTGGGCATGTACTCTGCACCAGCGGGCAGCACGGTGTTGATCGACCGTAACTGCCACAAATCATTGACCCATCTGATGATGATGAGCGACATCACGCCAATTTATTTCCGTCCGACCCGCAATGCCTACGGTATTCTTGGTGGTATCCCGCAGAGTGAGTTTAGCCATGCGACCATTGCTAAGCGGGTGAAAGAAACGCCAAACGCGACCTGGCCGGCACATGCGGTCATCACCAACTCGACCTATGATGGCTTGCTGTATAACACCGACTTTATTAAAAACACCCTAGATGTGAAATCCATCCACTTTGACTCAGCTTGGGTGCCTTACACCAATTTCCACCCCATCTACAAAGGTAAGTGTGGGATGAGCGGTGGACGTGTGGAAGGGAAGGTGATTTATGAAACCCAATCCACCCATAAACTGCTGGCGGCGTTCTCACAAGCGTCAATGATTCATGTAAAAGGTGATATCAACGAAGAAACCTTCAATGAAGCCTACATGATGCACACCACCACATCCCCGCATTACGGTATCGTGGCCTCCACCGAAACTGCAGCGGCGATGATGAAAGGCAACGCCGGTAAGCGTTTGATTAACGGTTCCATTGAACGTGCGATTAAGTTCCGTAAAGAAATCAAACGTCTGAAAGTGGAATCTGAAGGCTGGTTCTTCGACGTGTGGCAGCCGGAACATATCGATGAGCCAGAATGTTGGCCACTGCGCTCCGACAGTGCCTGGCATGGTTTCAAAAACATCGATAATGAACACATGTATCTCGATCCGATCAAAGTGACTATCCTGACGCCAGGGATGAGCAAAGAGGGTGAGATGCAATCATTCGGTATTCCGGCCAGCATCGTGGCGAAGTATCTGGATGAACGCGGGATTATCGTTGAGAAAACCGGTCCATATAACCTGTTGTTCCTGTTCAGTATCGGTATCGATAAAACCAAGGCACTTAGCCTGCTGCGTGCAATGACCGACTTCAAACGCTCGTTCGATCTGAACCTGCGGGTGAAAAATATGTTGCCGTCACTGTATCAGGAAGCGCCTGAGTTCTATGAAAACATGCGTATTCAGGATTTAGCACAAAATATTCACCAATTGGTCGAACAGCACAACCTGCCGGATCTGATGTACCGCGCGTTTGAAGTGCTGCCAACGCTGGTGATGAATCCATTTAAGGCATTCCAAAAAGAGCTGCACGGCGAAGTTGAGGAAGTGTATTTGGAAGACATGGTCGGCAAAGTGAACGCCAACATGATCCTGCCTTATCCTCCAGGTGTACCATTGGTGATGCCAGGTGAAATGCTGACCGAAGAAAGCCGTCCTGTACTGGAGTTCTTACAGATGCTGTGTGAAATTGGCGCGCACTACCCGGGCTTTGAAACTGATATCCATGGCGCTTACCGCCAGGCAGATGGACGTTACACCGTGAAGGTGCTGAAAAACGATAAATAAGAGCAAGCAGGGGAGGCGTTCGCGCTTCCCTTTTGCTGTTCATCGACTGATGGGAGCAACATATGAAAACACCCTCACAGCCGCGCGCAATCTACTATGTCGTAGCCATACAAATTTGGGAATATTTCAGCTTTTACGGCATGCGTGCATTATTGATTCTCTATCTTACCCACCAACTCGGCTACTCTGACAGCCACGCCATCAATCTCTACAGCGCCTACGCCTCTTTGGTTTACGTCACGCCGATCCTCGGTGGCTGGCTTGCCGATCGGCTGTTAGGTAACCGCATTGCGGTTATTGCCGGTGCGGCATTAATGACTCTTGGGCACATCGTTCTTGGTCTGAGTGCGGTTTCCAGCCACTCACTTTATTTGGCATTGGCGATTATTGTCTGTGGTTACGGTCTGTTTAAATCTAACATTAGTTGTCTATTGGGTGAGTTGTATCAACCGCACGATCCGCGTCGTGAAGGTGGGTTTTCATTACTCTATGCGGCAGGCAATGTCGGTTCAATTTTGGCACCGATTACGTGTGGTCTGGCGGCCGAACATTACGGTTGGCATGTCGGTTTTGCACTGGCGGGTATTGGTATGTTTGCTGGGTTGATCATCTTCCTGTTTGGTCGCCGTCACTTCAGCCAGACTCGGGGTGTCAATGTGCCGTTGATGCATGCCAAAACCTGGCACTTACCGCATTGGGGCTGGTTATTGGCGGCTTTGCTGCTGTCGCCATTATTCTTTACCATGCTGTTTATTCACGATTTAGCCGGATATCTGTTGGCGTTGGTTTGCGTGGTAGCAGTGTTGATGGTGGCGCGTATTCTCTGGCAAGTGGACGGCGAGCAGCGGCGAGCACTGTGGCAAATTGTCGTCCTGATGTTGCTAGGTACGCTGTTTTGGGCGTTTGCACAGCAGGGGGGTAGCTCAATTAGTTTGTTTATCGATCACTTTGTCGATCGGCGTTTGCTGTCCTGGACGGTACCAACGGCGCTATTTCAATCCGTTAATGCCTTCGCGGTCATGTTTGGTGGCGTAGCACTCGCTTGGCTGGTCAGTGGCAACGGTTCAGGTGAGCGTACGCTGCGTATCTGGCTTAAATTCGCTTTTGGCTTGCTGCTGATTGGTGTGGGCTTCATGTTAATGGCGCTCAATGCGCGTTTAGGGCAAATCAACGGGCATGCGTCGATGGGACTGATGATCGCCGGGCTATCGGTGATGGGTTTTGCCGAACTGTTTATCGATCCGGTCGCCATGGCGCAAATCACCCGGTTGAACATTCCCGGCGCGACCGGCGTATTGACCGGGATTTATATGCTGGCGACCGGATCTGTTGCCAACTATTTGGCGGGTATCATCGCCAACCAAACGGCGGAAGATCGGGTCAGCGGTGCGGCCATTCAAGCCTATAGCCGTATTTTCAGCCAGATTGGCTGGGGGGCTGCCAGCTGTGCGTTTGCCGTTGTCGCCGTGCTAGGTGCATGGTGGGCGATCGCGCGTCGCCTTGGCCGGGTGGTTAATGCTTGATTGATCGGGGCAGGCAGCGTTACCGTGTTGCGATGTGAATGTGATAAAGCCTATCAATGAAGAGCAATCAATTAGCAACCCAGTTCGCCCAACAACTGGGGACACATCGGCAATGGCTGGTGGCGTTCAGCGGTGGTCTGGATTCCAGCGTGTTACTGCACTTATTGGTGCAGTTACGCAGCCAGAGACCTGAGCTGCAACTGCGAGCGGTGCATGTGCATCATGGCTTGAGTGAATTTGCCGATCGCTGGGTAGCGCATTGCCAACAACAATGCGCAAACTGGCATGTGCCGCTGGTGGTGCAACACGTACATGTTGATCGTCGCGAAGGCGGTGTTGAAGCCGCGGCACGTCATGCTCGCTATCATGCCATACATGACACTCTGCGCCCGGGTGAGGTTTTACTCACCGCTCAACATCTTGACGATCAATGTGAAACTTTTTTGTTAGCGCTCAAGCGCGGCAGTGGTCCGGCGGGTTTGGCGGCAATGGCCGAGCGTAGCACGTTGGGTGAGTACCCGCTGCTGCGGCCGTTGCTCGGTTTTAGCCGACAGCAATTGGAATATTACGCCCGGCAGCAGCAGCTAAGCTGGATTGAGGATGACAGTAATCAGGATGCACGCTTCGATCGCAATTTTTTGCGTTTGCAGATATTGCCACTGTTGAACCAACGCTGGCCACACTTTGCCGCAGCCAGCGCGCGCAGCGCCAGCCTGTGCGCAGAGCAGGAAAACTTACTTGATGAGTTGCTCGCAGAGCAACTACAGTCGTTGCTTGATGAACAACAATCGCTTGCTATCGAGGGTTTACTACATTGCTCTTCCGCCCGGCGTTTCGCACTGTTGCGTCGCTGGATTGCGCAATGTGGGGGCACTCTGCCTTCGCGCTCACAGTTACAACGCCTGTGGAATGAGGTGGCGCTGGCGCGTGCTGATGCGGAACCACAATTACAACTGGGAACGTATCAAATTCGCCGTTTCCGCCAACGCTTATATCTGTTGCCGCAGATGGCTGATTTGCAAGCGGTGCGTTTATATTGGCAGGGCGACGAACCGTTGCTGCTGCCTGATGGCTTGGGTAGTCTGATCCGTGATGGAAAGGGGATTGAGGTCTGTGCGCCGAGCCCGCACCAAGTGGTTAACGTGCGTTTTGGTGTTGGCGGCACATTGCGCATCGTCGGCCGACAGCATTCAAGAGCCGCTAAAAAACTGTGGCAGGAGTTGGCCATTCCACCTTGGCAACGCGAACGTATCCCACTGGTCTATTATGATGATTGCCTGATTGCGGCGCCGGGTGTTTTTATCACCGAGGCGGGACAGCCCCTGGCGGAGCAACCGATTTGGCGGCTGCGCTGGAATAAAGAATAATAGTTCCCAAGGAATAATGATGAAAATTGTGAGTGCAATGACGGTGATAGCGGGGGTATTCAGCCTGCCAGTATTGGCTGCGGGTAATGCCGTTGCCGGTAAGGATAAGTCGGCCAGCTGTGTCGCCTGTCATGGCGTTGCGGGTAAAGTTTCCGTGCCCATGTATCCAAATCTGGCCGGGCAAAATGCGATGTATCTGGAGCATGCGTTGCAATCTTATAAGGACGGTGGGCGCGCCGGCGGTCAAGCCGAGGTGATGAGGGCATACGTTTCTGGACTGTCAGACGCTGACATCGCCGATCTGGCGGCGTATTACGCCAGTTTAACACCGTGACCGATGACAAAAATGACGAGGGCAGCCAATGGCTGCCCTGTAGTGGGTGTTCGCGGCGTATCAGTCTGACAGACTGACGACGACGCTACCGATTTCGGGATGATTAAAGCGACGGATATGATCCAAACGTAAGCTGCGGAAACTGCCGCTTAGGTCGATAATTAAATATTCAACGCCCTTGGTAAACTTCAGCTCGGTCGCTTTGCCTTCCAACGTTTCGCCGTCGCGTAACTCCAACGTCAGAATATAGTTATGCTGACAGGCGAGTTCCAGGCTTTCATAGTCATCGCAATTGATGGATTGGTACTCATCATTCATCAACATAATCGCTCACCAATAAGTTAGCGGCGGCAAAGGCCGCCTGTTCTCTAACGGAGGACGGAAGTGCAGCATTCGCAGCAACATCGTCCAATGCCTTTAACACACATGCCAGTGCATCCGGCACATAGCCGAGATCGCCACTGCCTATCTCGGCATAAAAACGTCGTACTAACTCACAGTATTGTTGCACAGTCTTCCCCCTTAAGAACCTCTGCGTCATCGACGATCCTGATGCAATGAAACTCAGGCTCCCAGAGTGTTAACCTTACCTACAGGACTATAGCACAGGTGTTATTAAGTTATCAGCACCGCACTGTGTGGATAGCAGCGAGCTTTTTCAGCGGAAATGAGGGAAATCAAGTACACTGTGCGCTAAGAATAATGAGGTAACCCATGGCGTTGAAAGCAACTATTTATAAAGCCACGGTCAATATCGCGGATATGGATCGCCACTTTTATCACGACACGACGCTCACTGTCGCTCAGCATCCATCAGAAACGGAACAGCGTATGATGCTGCGTTTGCTAGCATGGATTTGCCACGCTGATGAGCGGTTATTATTTACCAAAGGCTTGAGTGCTGACGATGAGCCGGAAATCTGGCAGCGTAACGATCACAACGGCTTGGAAATGTGGATCGAAATGGGGCTGCCGGACGAGAAACGTATTAAGAAAGCCTGTAATCAGTCTCCCCGCGTCGTGCTGTATGCTTATGGCGAACGCGCAGCACGCGTATGGTGGCAATCCATGCAGAGTAAAGTTGCCGCCCACAAAAACCTAACCATTCGTTTTCTGGATGATGAACAATTAGCTCGTCTGGCCGCGTTAGTTAGCCGTAATATGACATTGCAAGCGACGTTGCAAGAGGGAACTATTTGGCTATCTGATGCTCAGAGTAGTCTGGAAATTCAGTTTGCCGAGTGGCAACAAGCGCAGGTGTAACGGGTGCTCGAACTGTCAAGAAACGTAGTGATACCGGCCCACGAAATAGAGCTAACGGCGATTCGTGCTCAAGGTGCGGGTGGGCAGCATGTGAATAAAAGCTCAACGGCGATCCATTTGCGCTTTGACATCCGGGCGGCAAGCCTGCCAGAGTATTATAAAGAAAGGCTGCTGGCGCTTAATCATCATTTAATTACCAGTGACGGAGTGGTGATTATTAAAGCGCAGGAATACCGCAGCCAGGAATTAAATCGCGAGGCAGCGTTAGCCAGGTTGGTGGCGCTGATTCGTCAGGCAATGGTGGTGGAAAAAACACGTAAAGCGACCAAGCCCAGCAAAGGCGCGAAAATACGCCGGGTGGAAAGTAAGGTGCGCAAAGGTGCAACAAAAGCGCTGCGTGGCAAGGTTCACCCTTAAGGAACTTAGGTTGTTTTTCGTTGATGGCGAAAAGTAACCATTCTAGGAGAATAACTGTGAAAAAAATAACAACGGTTCTATTTTTGGCTGTTGGCGCGCTCTCTTTATTAGGCTGCAATAATCATTATCAACCTAAAGAGCAACCACTCCAGCCGATGCAGCAAAGTTATCAAGGCCTGCTGCCGTGCGCTGACTGCGGCGGTTTGGAAACCTCACTGTTCCTCGATTCTGATGGCACATATGTCCTGCAAGAAATTTATCGTGGTAGCAAGGATGGCGATCAAGCCTTTGCCAATTATGGCTCGTGGGCGAGGACGGCTGATAAACTGGTGTTAACCGAAAATAACGGCAATAAACGCTATTTCCATCCGGTAGGGAAAAATCTGGAGATGCTGGATCAAACCGGCGCACCTATTGAGTCTACGCTGAATTATCAGTTACAGCCGGTTGAGAAAAAATTGCCACAGACTCCGATGGCGTTGCGCGGCAGTTACACCTATATGGCAGATGCTGCCGTGTTTAAAGACTGTGCCACAGGCAAGACTTTCCCGGTAGATAACACCATTGAACTGGAACGGGGCTACGCCAAGGCGGGAGCGCAAGGCGGCGAGCCGGTATTTTTGATGCTTAACGGCCACTTTAGCGTACAGCCATCGATGGAAGAAGGGATGATGGAGAAAGCGTTAGTACCGGATGGTAATATCCGCTTCGACAAGAATAAAAGCTGCGATAACTGATCGCGGTATAAGCCCCACCCAAGCCCTATCATTGCCTGATAGGGCTTTTTTATTGCCGATAGGCTTGCGCCATCACATTTTCCTGCTCGTCGATGGTGGGGAGAGGTTGGGGGGAATGTTTAGTCAATGCTCTTGTGCGTAAATAGATGCCTGGTTTGATGTGGCCGATATAGGCCAGCGACTGACTGGGTGGCAGAGTAGCGATATCTCCTTCCCGCATATGCAAAAGATCGCCAGGGCTTATCCAGCCGGATTCAGCTTGGGTCAGCGGGTATCCTACTTGTTGATAGGCGGCAAGGACGAACTGTGAGCAGAAATAGCTAGATTCCCCGCCCGTCGGCGTACTGAGTTGCGACGTAGCCAATCCCTGCACGCATTGCTGCCGGAAATCCTGTGAGAAAGGATTGAGCGAACAAAGTTGTTTGGTCATCATAAAGGGCATCATTTGGATAATCCCCCGGTAGTTATAGCGGCTACCTGTCTTTTGTTTGGCGAATGCCACGATTTGAGCCGCTTGCTCGCGGGTTAATCCCGGCATGCGTAATGCAAACAATTTGTCGCTATGGGCTAATGCGTGCTCCAGGCTGACAATTTGAACGCCATTACCGACCGCTTCGGCAACTTGACCTTGACCGACATAGATTGCGACATGGCTGACAGAAGAGGCGCTGAACAGGCGGATGCCAAGTGAACTCAAGCCGATGGTGGAGGAAAATAACAGATCACCCGCTTGCAGCGCAGACGGATCGATTTCCTGGAAGCTGTCACCCGGCGCGGAACTGACGGCCTGAAACTGGATGTTGAGTGGCCGCAGAGGCGTGAATGCTTCTCTTTCAGGTAAGGCTATATTCATGGCGCAGCCTGTCAGCAAGGCTGCAGGAAGTAAAGCAAACAACGCGGTGGTCGATGACATTGCTTAATCCTTTAAGTAATGGCTTCCCTAGCAAATCGCCCAGAGCGACAAGGGCGGCGAATAACCAAGCCGTCATGTGGCTGAGGCATCGGAGCTGTGGTCGTGATAAGGGTTATGGAACCTATCCTTTGTCCCCCCCAACGGCCAACTTTAGTGAGTATTTGCTCCCGGTAAATTTGGCTGGCGGCTTGCGCCGCTATGAGCGCATCGCTACCCGGTAACCCGCGTTGTCAGTTCTGACATCTTGAGTTACCGGGCACGATATATCGTGTCAGATGAGCTTAGCGTTTGATCTGCTCGACCAGATAATCAACGATGTCGCCTGTTTTTAACATCTGTTTCTCACCGATACGGCGATTTTTATATTCGATCTCATCATTGTCCAAGTTGCGGTCACCAATAACGATCGAGTGCGGTACACCAATCAATTCCATATCAGCAAACATTACGCCAGGGCGTTCTTTACGATCGTCGAGGATAACGTCGATACCGTGGCTACGCAATTCGCTGTACAGCTTTTCCGCAAGCTCTTGCACGCGGAATGACTTATGCATGTTCATTGGCAGAATAGCAACCTGGAACGGGGCAATCGCATCCGGCCAGATAATGCCGCGTTCATCGTGGTTCTGCTCGATGGCTGCTGCGACGACGCGCGTCACGCCAATTCCGTAGCACCCCATGGTTAACAACTGGTTACGCCCATCTTCGCCCTGTACGGTGGCCTTCATCGCTTCCGAGTACTTGGTACCCAATTGGAAGATATGACCCACTTCGATACCGCGTTTGATCAGTAGCGTTCCTTGACCATCAGGACTCGCGTCGCCTTCCACGACGTTTCGAATATCCGCTACCTGTGGCAAGGGCAGGTCACGCTCCCAGTTGATACCGAAGTAGTGTTTCCCGTCAACGTTAGCACCAGCGCCAAAATCGCTCATTGCGGCCACACTACGGTCAATTACTACAGGCACCGGCATATTAACTGGGCCTAATGAGCCCGGGCCTGCGCCGACGACAGCACGAATGTCGTCTTCATTGGCGAAAGTAACTGGCACCGCGACCTGTGGTAACTTCTCTGCTTTGATTTCATTTAATTCGTGATCGCCACGAACCAGCAGGGCAACCAGTTTATGGCCGCTTTCTTCTGTTGCATGTACCAGCAGCGTTTTCACGGTTTTTTCTACCGGTAATTGGAATTGCTCGACCAATTCGGCGATAGTTTTCGCATTAGGCGTATCGACAAGACGGAGCGTTTCGCTTGCTGCTGCGCGTGGTGTTGCTGGAGCCACCGCTTCTGCCAGCTCAATGTTGGCGGCATAATCAGAACCGGTTGAGAACACAATATCGTCTTCACCGCTGTCTGCCAGCACTTGGAATTCATGCGAAGCGCTGCCGCCGATTGAGCCGGTATCGGCTTGTACCGGGCGGAAATCCAGCCCCATACGGTTGAAAATCTTGCTGTACGCTTCGTACATGGTGTCGTAAGTCGCCTGCAGCGACTCTTGCGTGGTATGGAATGAATAGGCATCTTTCATCAGGAACTCGCGCGAACGCATCACACCAAAACGCGGGCGTACTTCATCGCGGAATTTAGTCTGAATCTGGAAGAAGTTCAGCGGCAATTGTTTATAAGAACTGATTTCGTTACGAATCAGATCGGTAATAACTTCTTCATGTGTTGGACCAAGTACAAATGGACGCTCGCCACGATCGACAAAGCGCAGCAGTTCCGGGCCGTACTGTTCCCAACGGCCACTTTCCTGCCACAGATCTGCAGGTTGAACTACCGGCATTGAAACTTCGATCGCATTGGCATTGTTCATTTCTTCGCGAACGATATTTTCAACTTTCTTCAGAACCCGCAGGCCTGTCGGCAACCAGGTATAAAGGCCTGAGGCCAGTTTGCGAATCATCCCGGCGCGCAGCATCAGCTGGTGGCTGATCACTTCGGCATCGGCAGGTGTCTCCTTCAAGGTGGAGAGCAGATATTGGCTAGTACGCATGGTGTTTTGGTTCCGTTAGAACTGCAAATTGCAACGGGCAGCCAGGGTGGCGGCCGAAATTGTCAAAAGTGATTTAGTTTAACAGCGTGTGCCGGTTGTCAAAAGAGAGACAGCGGAATTTTAACGAGGCTCAAGTGACAGTACTTCAGTCTGGCCGTTAACCACGCGCCAACGCACATTAAATTCGAGTAACCAAACGGCATAATCGCGCTGGTTTTCTTCTGCCTTACGATAAGCAGGGCGCGGATCTTGGGCTAGCACCTGGCTGATAAATCGGCGTAAATTAGGGTACCGCCGTTGGTTTTTTTCTAGTTGTTGTTGAGCCAGTGGCGAAAAACACACCGGCATGTCGGCAGACGGGGCATGCTGAGCAAAACTGGCTAGCGCCTGTGGTTGGCTTTCTACGAACGGTAGATAAGGTTTGATATCCACGACGGGGGTTCCATCAACCAGATCCAAACTACCCAGTTCGAGAATCACATCACATCCTTGCGTACGTATGCCTTTCAACTCAACCAGCGACATACCCAGCGGATTAGGGCGAAACGTTGAGCGGGTAGCGAAAACGCCTACGCGAGCATTACCGCCAAGGCGGGGCGGGCGCACCGTGGGGCGCCAACCGCCCTCCAGCGTCTGATGAAAGATAAACATTATCCATACATGGCTGAAATCGCTGAGGCCGCGAACAGCTTCTGCCTGATTGTATGGCGGCTGCAGTATTAGCTCTCCGCCACCGTCTTCGACTAAGCCCGGCTGGCGGGGAACCGCGAACTTTTCTTTATACGGCGAGCGGATGATGCCGATCTGATTGAAAACAAACTCGGTCATTTGGCCGAGACATTAAGTGCAGAACCTTGGCAAACTGCCTGTCGGTAACAGCCAGCCGCGCCGCTAACAATTTGGCAGTCGTGTAATAACACCGCATTTGCTTTCATATAAGACGCGCGGATTTGCATACGCTTACGTGCGGTCGCCAAATTCGGTGGTGAATCTTGAACGGACGTTTGGCAAGACTCACCCGAAACTTCGCCCAGATCGCGGAATGGTTTACCGACTAACTCTTCGGCATTTTTATACAATTTTACCGGGGCTGGACGCGCTACGGGAGTGGTTTTAGCCGGCGTCGTCGTGGTCGGTTTGTTGGTACTGTTTGTTGGGGTAGGCTCGGTGTGTAGCATGGAACAACCGCCCAGCGTCAGCGCTAACAAACAGAGAGGTAAAGCACGCATAGAGATTCCTCTGCTTTCTGTAAAATAAAGTGGCGCTATTGAAGCAATCTATGGTGGAAATAACAAGACGGGCCGGAGCCCGTCTTGCAAATATAGGAATAAAATAGCGTAGTGGGCCGCATTATCCGGCAATCATTACCGTCATGCGTCCGTCATCCCCAATCGTTTTAGCGTAGGATTACCAGCCTTTTACTGCGCCACCGTTGAAGATTTTATTCGCTGCGTCGTTAACTTCATCAGACTGATAAGCTTGTACGAATTTTTTTACGTTTTCTGCATCTTTGTTGTCTTCGCGGGCAACCAAGAGGTTAACGTAAGGTGAGTTTTTACCCTCAACAAACAGGCCGTCTTTAGCAGGTGTCAGGCCGATTTGGCTGGCATAGGTGGTATTGATAACTGCCAATGCTATTTGCTGGTCGTCTAGCGAACGCGGCAACTGTGGGGCTTCCAGCTCAACCAGTTTCAGTTTTTTCGGATTATCGGTAACATCCAGCACCGTAGGCAGCAAGCCAACACCGTCTTTCAGTGTGATCAACCCTTCTTGCTGCAGCAGCAAGAGTGAGCGGCCCAGGTTGGTTGGATCATTAGGTAAGGCGATTTGTGAGCCCGGTTGCAGTTCGTCCAGCGTCTTGATTTTTTTGGAGTAACCGGCGATTGGGTAAACGAACGTATTACCGACGGATATCAACTTATAGCCACGATCTTTGATCTGCTGATCCAAATAAGGTTTATGTTGAAAAGCGTTCAGATCAATATCGCCTTTGCTCAACGCCTCATTGGGCAGAACGTAATCGTTGAATGTTACCAACTCAACGTCGAGGCCGTATTTTTCTTTGGCGACCTTCTGCGCTACCTCAGCAACCTGCTGCTCAGCACCGACAATAACGCCCACTTTGATATGGTTTGGATCTTTTTCATCTTGACCGCAGCCTGTCAGAGCCAGAGTGCCGATCAGTGCGCCGATTGCCGCGATGGATTTAAATTTTAACGACATATCTCTTCCTCATTAGACTCGTATAAGTAATACGCTCGAAAGCGCGTTGCTGTGAAACTTATTTATGGGTAACGGTTTTAACAATCCGATCGCCACAAAACTGAATCAGATAAACTAACACTACCAGCAAGACTAAAACCGTATTCATTACTGTGGCGTTATAGCCAATATAGCCGTATTGATAACCAATTTGCCCCAAACCACCGGCACCGACTGCCCCGCCCATTGCTGAGTAACCGACCAGCGTAATTAAGGTAATGGTGGCCGCGTTCACTAAACCCGGCAACGCTTCGGGCAACAGCACTTTTTTGATGATCTGCATGGGGGTTGCGCCCATAGCACGAGCTGCTTCTACCAAGCCGGATGGAATTTCCAACAGGGCATTTTCAACCATACGTGCAATAAACGGTGCAGCTCCTACGGTCAGCGGAACGATAGCGGCCTGTAAGCCGATCGACGTACCGACAATCATGCGGGTAAAGGGAATCATCCAAACCAGCAAAATAATGAACGGGATCGAACGGAATATATTCACCAAACCAGACAATACTTTATATAGCGTTGGGTTGGCGATAATTTGCCCCGGGCGGGTAACATACAATAGCACGCCAACTGGCAGACCGATGACGAAACCGAAGAAGCCGGAGACAAAGGTCATCATGACGGTTTCCCACACGCCACGTGCCATTAACCACATCATTGCCTCAGACATAACCCAGAACCTCTACTTTAACCTGATTATCTTGTAGGAATTTAATCGTTGCCAGTGCGTCTTCGTCGCTGCCGTGTAGCTCAGCCAGCATCACGCCAAATTTCACACCGCCGGCGTAGTCCATTTGTGCACTGATAATGTTGTTATTCACGTTGAAGCGGCGAGCGGCTTCTGACAGCAATGGTGCATCAACTGACTGACCGGTGAACTCCAATCGCAGCAAAGGTTGGCGCTCGCCAGTACGATCCGGGCTCAGCCGCAATGCGTAATCTTCTGGAATGTCCAAGTGAAGCGTAGACTGGATGAATTGTTGCGCCAACGGTGTTTTCGGATGGGAGAAAACTTCACTGACGCTGTCTTTTTCGATCAGTTGGCCTTGGCTAATCACGGCAACCTGATCACAGATGCGTTTTACCACATCCATTTCATGCGTAATCAGCAAGATAGTCAGGCCAAGACGACGATTGATATCCTTTAGCAGCTCCAGAATGGAACGCGTGGTCGCCGGGTCAAGTGCGCTTGTCGCTTCGTCACACAGCAGCACCTTCGGATTGCTGGCGAGCGCGCGTGCTATCGCTACACGTTGTTTTTGCCCACCAGACAGATTGGCGGGATAAGCGTCATGTTTGTCTGACAGACCCACCAATTCCAGTAATTCACTAACGCGTTTTTTAATTTCAGCACGCGGGGTGTTATCAAGTTCCAGCGGCAGAGCAACGTTGCCAAACACCGTGCGGGATGACAGCAGGTTAAAATGCTGGAAGATCATGCCAATCTGACGCCGTGCACGCGTGAGGTCACGTTCTGACAGTGAGGTCAGATCTTGGCCATCAACCAATACTTGGCCGGATGTAGGACGCTCAAGCATGTTAGCACAGCGGATAAGCGTGCTTTTACCGGCACCAGAGGCACCGATAACGCCGTAAATTTGCCCGGCAGGGACGTGGAGAGTCACGTCTGAAAGCGCAGTAATAGTGCGCGAACCCTGCTGAAACACTTTGGTGATGTTTGAAAGTTTAATCATATTTTTCTTATTTTAGCGTGGTTGCCCGTGGCTAGATAAAAGTAAACCTTGGTGTGGAACCAAGGTATGGTCAGATGCTAAGGCGTCTAGACGTCTAAGTCAACGGAAAAGGACGTTCTCTGGCATTCTCAGTACAATAGAAAACATGCGATACTGTGCGCGTTTACAAGCATCCAGGAGCAAACCGGTGACACAACGCGTCCCAGCTATTTTCTTAGATCGTGATGGTACAATTAATGTCGATCATGGCTATGTCCACGAAATTGACAATTTCCAATTTATTGACGGTGTCATTGATGCATGTCGTGAGCTCAAACAAATGGGCTTTGCGCTGGTATTAGTGACCAACCAGTCCGGCATCGCCCGCGGCATGTTCAGTGAAGATCAATTCATGCAACTGACCGAATGGATGGATTGGTCGCTGGCAGACCGTGGCGTTGATCTTGACGGTATCTATTTCTGCCCGCATCTGTCTGATGCGCCTGTTGTGGAATATCGTCAGAACTGTGATTGCCGCAAACCGCAAGCGGGCATGTTATTGCAGGCACAAAAAGAATTGGACATTGATATGTCTGCTTCTTATATGGTTGGCGATAAAGTGGAAGATATGTTGGCGGCGGCATCGGCCGGTGTGGGTACTAAAGTATTAGTGCGTAGCGGGAAGCCAGTGACTCAAGAGGGTGAAAATCAGGCTGACTGGGTGCTTAATAGCCTGGCGGAACTCCCCAAAGCCATCAAAAAGCGACATTAATAAGCATTATGCCTGAATAGTGACCGGTTAGAATAAAAGTGAATATTAATCCTTGTTATTCTGAACCAGCTCCCTATAATGCGCCTCCATCGACACGGCGCAAGTGATTCACTTCACAAAGCGGCCGGGAAGAAAGAGAAAAAATCCTGAAAAAATGGATTGAC
>NZ_JBNNGK010000012.1:0-128581 GCF_050268245.1 Serratia sp. NPDC078593
GTCTGGTGACATTTAAAGGTTTGTCAGCCGATGCGAAGGCCAAAGGGACGCAGACCCGTCTGGTGGAAGGACAACAATACTGGATCCTGACGGACCGAGATAATCTTGTGCCGTCATCAGGTGCTGCTGTTCGGCCGTCGTGGTGGGCACATCTGCTGCCGCCTTATGCGGAGCCAATGCAGTTTGACAAGGTGATATGCCCCACGCCGTACCCACTCGGTGCCGGCGACAGCATCGGCCATCTGGGTTATTTTCAGGTGCCGAAAGAGGGGGGATATGATGCCCGCTATCAGGTACATATTGAATGCCTGAGCATGGATGACAACCTCGAAACCTTCCTGAAAAATCCCGAGAAGGTGGGTGAAAGTGCGCCGCTGTATCTGAAATGCCCGTCGGGCTTACCGCTGTTCTCAAAAGACCTGAAGACAAAAATTATGGTCAGCAGCGGGAGAACCTCGCAGGGCGAAGCACTCCTTAAACTGAGTCAGGTGAAAACAGAAAAAGATGCTCAGGAGCAAGAATACTGGTTTTTGCCGTATGCGAACGGCTACGTACCGAAAAGTAACGCCGCAGTGGAAACGCTGTCGCAGTACGACCTCGACAGGCTGGGGTTCACCACGACAGTGGATGAAGCACCGAGCTTCGACCACCTGGACGGTAAAACACCGCCTAAAGGGCTGGTGCGCAGAATTCTTGACTGGCTGCATAACGCCTCCAGTAATGATATCCGGGTGACTCACCGTGCCGTGCCGCATAACTACCAGCGGTTGCTATACCGGATTGACGGCAGCATCAGTCCCTATTCGCCCCGGGAATACCTGAGCGCGATACATAACCCATCTTATCGCGATGTGAAGAACAAGATGATTGTGAAGCACCCCAGCGAGTGGTATCACAAAAAGGATACGTCGATTTGGCAATCGTTTTTGAACACATTGACGAATGATGCGCCGGAATGGAAAGCGTACAGTGAAGCCTATATAGAGAAGATGGTGTGGATGCAGGATGCAACTAAGCTAAAACTGGGGCCGATGCTGTGGCATATGCATCCGGTGATGTTTTTGGGTGCGATATCGCAGATAAAGGAAAAGGCAATTATATTTCCCTTTAAAGTGAAACCCAAAAATGATATTGAAGGGGTCTGGAAACGTTATTACTGGGCTGCATCTTTATCTGATTCTAACGCATCCCAGGCTATCTTTGGTAGAAATAGGTCTGGGGGAAGTAGAAAACATGCAGCACGCGATTTATACAGTGAACCACTGACAGAAATTGTTGCGATAAGTAACGGAGTTGTGAAAAGTATTTCGCCATATTATATGGGGACGTGGCAAATAACTGTCGAACACACAACTGTGGACGGTCGGCACTTTTATATAAGGTATGGCGAAGTTGACCACGCTAGCATTGTGGTTAGTAACGGTGAGCAGGTGCAACAAGGGGGTGTTTTAGCAAAAACAGGGTTGATGATTAACTCTGCAACAGGCCAACACCCAGGAATCATATCAGGACAGACTGTATATATGCTTCATTTTGAATATTATCCTGGTAATAGTGATACACCTCCCCCAAATAATACCTCTACCTTACCATTTAAACGACGTAGTGATTTGCGAGATCCAATTGAAATATTGAGCGAAGGATATCGTAATACATTTGATGAAGGGTATTCTCAATCAGATGCCAGGATGCCTATTAGTGAATTGAATGTGTCAGATAAAGGAAAGGCTTTCATTAAAGGATGGGAGAGTTTCAGTTCTACTGCCTATAATGATTCGGAAGGTTTTTGTACAATTGGGTATGGGCATTTAATCGCACGAGCTAAATGTGAAAATATAGACCTACCTGATGAATTAAAAAATGGAATAACAGTCGCTGAAGCCGATGATTTATTTGAGTCTCGGATTCCAGTGTTTGTTAGTGAACTGAAGGGTTCTGTTAGTAGTGACCTGTATCAATATGAATTTGATGCTTTGATTAGTTTGTTATTTAATATGGGAAGTATGAGAAAAGCCCCGTTATTGACAGATAAGCTCAATAAAAAAGATTATGCGGGAGCGGCTGATGAGTTTTCCGATATAACAAATGGTGGTGTTTCTGGTCTTGTTAAAAGGCGACAAAAAGAGCGTTCTTTATTTTTACAAGGCGTTTATGACTCTTCACACTGATTCAAAATAAGGGATTGAAATGAACAATCGTTTCTTAATGTTGGCTTTGTCCATTTTTTTGTGCATTTCTGAATTATCATATGCTCAGGATGGATTGAATAATTCCATTTGGATATATGATAAAGTGTCAAGTATTGATGTTTTTGGACACCATAACTCAAACGCCATAGCTCATCTTACTGAGGAATTTGAAAAAGTTACCATAAAAGTAAATGGTAAAAAATTGGATATTGAAAATGATTTTCTTGAAAACAAAAAAATATGCTCAACTGATTATGTGGAAGTAAAAGAAACACCGCTTTCATATTACTTGTCAAAAAAATCCGTCAAAATGTATAAACATGTGTATAAAAGCAGTGGTATTTCATTGCCTAATGATATTTATCTTTTAACATCGCTCTATCCGGGTAAAGAGTGTCCGTCACCTTATAGTGAGATGCTCAAAGTTGATAATTATCTGACGGTTACCAAACAAAATTATATTTTGCTTTTTAAACGACAGAATGAAGATCTAAGTACAAGTGTAGAGAGTGTAAAGAATGATAACTGGTCGAGTTATTGCTATGACGACAAGACCGGTCGAGAGTTTGATGGTTCATCTAAAACTTCGTGCTTGTTTCCTGATGTGAATATAAATGCCGCATATAATACATTTAAAAAAATTGATAAATCAGGCAACACATACTTGCGACCTGATTTGCCAGCCAAAAATGTGACGCTTAAAATTGACGCCGGAGTGGTTGATTATAAATGGAGTAGGGGGGGGCTTAAAATTACTGTCGGGATGGAAAATGAAACAGTAAATTATACGTTTAGACAAGAGCCTACGGGAACCAAGCTTGAGATTGAGACTGACTCACAATATTAACCTGAATTAAATTAGGTGATATGTTTAGAACTTTACAGAGTTTTGCTTGATCTTTTTGTTACATATCACGACTAATGACTTTGTAAGGAATAAAATTTTAGGTTATCCACACTGTGTTAGATCGGTATTTTGGTTTTATTGTGTAAATAAGAAACTATCAGCACACGCAAGGCTTGATGATTTTAATATGGCTACAGCACAATTAATGGTAGTTTTAATGGTTATACAGATCGCCTTGAATACATTAAAGTGGCGGTTGATGTTCTGAATGCACAATATTTATCTTTAAAGATGAAGGACGGGGTGTTACTTTTTGAAGATGGCGAGATATATAATTACCGTGTATATGCTTATAGTTGGAGGAGGTATTATGACCCGCTATTAGTGAATGTAGTGGGTGCCGGAAAGGATAAAACGAAAAGACTTAAAGCCTATCAGAGAATTTTAACCTTATATCAAAACAAAAACGATACAGGAAAAGTTAATTCCATAAGTGAAAAAATAACTTCATTGAATTGATTTTTTTATTTCATTAAGGAAATTATTTTCATGAGAAAAGTTGTTGTTGTCTTATTATTTTTATTTTCTTTTTATGTTTGGTCAGCATATGTAAAACCAGTTCCTTTTGTTGGTGTGAAAAGTGGGAGTGCTGAATATTCTGCTATTTGCAACTCTCTAATAAAATACTGCGGAGAACATAGTAACCCCAAAATATAGAAAAAATCCTAATCAAATTTATTTCGTTACGCCATCATTTGATTTTGTTAAAATAAAAAATGAAAATGGGTATTCTGTATATCAAGTATGGGGTTTCAGTAATTATGCTAAGGGAAATTATCTGGATGACGATGGAGATGTATTATCTAATAATGGCTTTGATATTTTTCCGCGATATATCCATTGAGTAAAAAACAGAATGCAGTTGCACTGGTTCAGAAGTGGTCTACATCCTACTCAGGAGGTGGGAAAGAGGTAGAACTTGCTTATTTCGTCATGATTAATGATGATGGAACATATAAAAAATTATTTTCTAATATACTATTTTACAGTAGAGAGCAGATAAGAGCGTGTTTCTCTGATTCTGATTACGCAAAGAAATCACATTGTTCTGATGAGCGTTGGAGCGTTCTTAATATATCCATGAAGGATAATGGCTCTGAGTTCCATATATGGGAGTTTATTAATAAATCGTATAGCTGGCCTTCATTTGTAGATAAATCAAAAACGAAAACGAAAATGAGTGTGAGGAAGGAAATTGTGTACCCATTCCAAGATGCGGAAAAAAACAGTAGTAAAATGATTGTGTTTATATTGTTTGTTGGGTTGTTTTTTGCTCAGCCTGTTTTCCGGGGGGTAACTGACAGGTGATGAAGCTGATCATATTGGATGTGGAATACGGTGTCGAGTCAGCTTTCTCTTTTTGAGTAAGTAAAGGATTAAATGTATCGGTCAAAAGCCTAGGTGTTTATGATGTCACATACAAAGTAAATGGTGGATATAATGGATATGATGATCGCCGGGTTAGGTTTAACAAGGTTGCAGAATTGCTGAATATTAGTAAGGACTAATATATGTTTTCTAAGATACTATGCAGTTTCTTGTTTGCATTCTGTTCTTTTCCTTTATATGGACAGAACAAGGTAGTTCAGGGGCCGTTTAAAATTGATGATGAAAAAGTAATTTATTTTCAGAGAGAACCAAATCCTGATTTCCCCCTTGGTTTGTACTATGAATCCGGAGCAAAAAAAACTCAAGTCGATAAATATGAAGTTGATGGGGATAATCCAAATGTTGATACAGTGTTTTTTATGGAAGTTCATAATGTTAAGAACGTTATCGTTTTAATATCCTGGCACCAGTTGCACCAAGCTGAATCCATCAATGGGAATACCTATCAAGTCTATGCTTATAAATACAGTAATGATTCGTTATTTCCAAATGATATAATCACAAAAGATTCAGCGCTAAATGGTATGGATGGTGAGTTTAATGGTAATGACATGCATTTTAAATATAAAGATGCTGCTTCTATAAAACAGTATATTATAAATAAATATGAATGATTTTCCTGGTTGTCGTTTGCGTCTGTTTAAAATAGATGATGATAAATTGGGTGGTGATTATAGGGTAAGATTACGAAAATTGTGCTCTGAATTATACGATTATAGTCATTTTGTGACCAATACCAATCGGTGCCGGCGACAGCATCGGCCACCTGGGTTATTTTCAGGTGCCGAAAGAGGGGGGATATGATGCCCGCTATCAGGTGCATATTGAATGCCTGAGCATGGATGACAATCTCGAAACCTTCCTGAAAAACCCGGAGAAGGTTGATATTTCACCAATCAGGTATATTTTTGTCTTATGAAAACTAAAATCATGATAAGTGTATTGATGTTTTTATCTATTCAGAACAGTACTCATGCTACGGGTTTTGACTGCAACTTCGAAAGACTGAATGAAACAGAAAAAGCAATCTGCAATACGCCTTATCTGAATGGCATTGATAATGTCACCAATAAGTTATTTATCATCGCGCTCAACAATACCATCTCAAAAGAGGTTGTGCAATCAGGTCAAATTGAATGGCTTAAGGAACGAAATTCCTGCCGGGATAATGTTCTCTGTATTAAAGAAAGTTATTTGCAGCGCAATGCCGAACTCAGCAGTATTCAGGCTTTTCAGCCAATTTCTGATGTCTTCCCTGATACGCTTATCGATGCTTCGTTTGATAATGAAATAAAAATGGCTTTACTATTCGGGATAATCCTTGGGTGGTAAAGAAATTATTCAACGAGTCTCAAAAAGAAAAAAGTTTGGATTTATTCGAAGGTTACTGGGATGTGTTCACCCATATGGAGATAAAAAACAATCTGGCGATTATTTTTACAGTAAAAACAAAACGTATCACTTATCTGGTGTTGATTTCAGATATAACCAGTCGATCTTATGTTATCGATTCCTATGATAGCGAATCAAGCTCAGCACCAGAGATAAAACTTATTCAGCGTGATGACAGAAGCTTTACCTATAAAGTCAGTAATGTTTACGACCCAGTGAAACAAGAACAGGTCTCTTCCTATTATAAAGTGAGTGCTACTGACAGCGCACTGACTACGCCGAAAAAAGTTGTGCTTCCGCAGCAGGAAAAGATAGAGAATAAAACCTGGGCCGGATATTGTGGAAACAGCCCTTGCGAAAGCGTTCTTCTGTCACCTGATGGAAAGTGGCGCATCGCCTCGGGTGACGACAACATTAAGTATCGCAATGATGGGGTTTATTACTTTCCCCACGATCGTCCTGACTTAGGTATCAATGTTTTTATCCCTAATATGGGAGATGCTCGGGACGATTGGAGTTTCTATCGCAACTATGCCTGGGGGGATAAAAATAGCTTCTTCTTTGATAATGAAGGCGGTATGGCATGTATCTGGAAGACAGATATTAGCAAAAAAACCACTGAGCGTATTTTACCCGTCGAAGGGTTGCGGCAACCTTATTATATCCGCTACAACAATGAAGATTATATAATTTCCCGCTATACATCGATGGATGATAATGACTATAACATGGTGGGTTTTTATATTGCTAAAAACAACTATTAGGCATTCTAACTCAGTAGATGTTGAAATGTGACACCGTTAATAATGAAGCTGATGCGACTATTAAAGGCTTTAATCGGAAGTCCGCTGTATGGCTTTTCCCGTGATTGTCGAATAAAAAGTGAGTTCAAAATGCTAAAAATTATCCGCAAAGGCGATAAAACAACCCACGGCGGCTCGGTATTAACCGCCTCCACCACTATAAAATTTGGTGGCATTGGTGCCGCCCGTAAAGGCGACAAAGTCTCCTGCCCTCAGCACGGTAATACCACCATTGTTGAGGGCAACCCGAACTATCTCGATGAAGACGGGATTCCCATCGCCTTCGAGGGCCACAAATGTGGTTGTGGCTGTACGCTTATCAGTTCGTTTTCCGCGGCGAGGGTTGGCTGACGATGCCGATTTATCTGGATGAAGTCCCGGACGATGTGGATAACATTCCACCGCCGGTGACGTTACGCTGGCTCGTTTTTCTGATTGTCGCCCTGCTCACGGGTGTGCTGCTGACGTTGTGGCAATGGACCGGAGAACGCAGCGGGGTTTCATTCTGGTTTACGGCTCTCGGTCTGCCTTTTTGTATCTGGGGCAGTCTGCTGGTTTTTCGTCATGTGGGATACCGGCTTGAATTTAACAGAGATGTTGGCTGGAATCATGAATGCCAGAGTCTAAAGAACACCGAAATCGAGCGCGGTCAGCGTTTTGCCTGGGTTCTGGATACCTATGTTAAAACCCCTGCAGGGCGGGGCACCGGCAGTCTGTATGCGGCAATGGAGCAAGCGGCACCATTACTGAAAACTGCCACTCCCCGAGCCGGTGGGATCCCCGTCAGACATTGCCCGATGACGGATTTTGATTCAGATCCTCTGGCGCTCGAAAAAAACCTGGAAAAAGTCGCCGCAAGACTGAAGAACACCCTAGCCCGGCTTCCTGAGACACTTCCTTGCTGGTTGATGTTTGAATGTGATGCTGGACTGACAGCAGAGAAAGAAGCTGAGATTCTGCAACTGCTGGCGCAGAAATCTGGGCGGGAGCTACGTCGGCTTTCGGCACATGGCATGAGTGCGCTGGATAACTGGCTGGATAACTGCTGGGATAAACCTTCGGTGTTTATTGCTTTGGCCATTTCACTGCGGCCATCTCCACAGGAAAATGACGCTGAAGCGATCGCCTTCATGGTGTTGTGTAACCGTAAAAGTCATCAGTTCCCGGAGGCCGTCAGACAGCATCGCCCTCAAAGAAGCGATCATGAGGCGCTGACTAAAAATATGAAACATGCTCTGCGCTGGGCAGATCTGAACCCAAGTAGCGTCACAAGAATATGGATAACCGGTGAAGCTGTCACAGACCGCCCCGGGTTGAACAAAGCCTGTGAAGACAATGTATTAACGCTCAGTCTCACAGAAGACATAAAGAACATTGACACCGTACTGGGGTTTGCCGGTCTAGCCTCACCGTGGATAGCGGCAGCACTGGCAGCCGGTGCTGCCCAAGAGCAGGGCGCACAGATGATTGCAGCGCATCCAGAACCCGGTAGCGATAATATCTGGCTTGCCTCCATTACAGCAGAAGAACGACAAAAGGACGTTATCAGGGAATGAGCAGCGAAAAGAAAGAAAAGACCAAAACAAAATCCCTTCTTGGACCAGCGGTTCTGGTGCTGATATTTGTCACCGGGATCATCGTGTTTGCCCTGACAACAGGTAGCCATTACGTCGCCACAACGTTTGGTCTGGGTCCATACCAGGCCGGACAGATCGTCTCCATCTGTGCGATCGCAAGCGTCGTCGTGCTGCTTGCTATCTGGGGGCTGGAAAAACTGTTTTTCCATACAGGTAGACAGGGGGCTCGCCAGATCTGGGGGCGCAATAAAAACGCGGCTGATACCACTACGGGCAATATAGCAAACACCTTCGTTGACGAAAAAGAGCGGGCAGAAGCGAGCTTCGTCGCCGAAGCGCTGATCGATCATTTGCGTCTACGCTATCGCCGCCGCTGGAGGTCTAAAGTCCGCCTGCTGCTGGTTCAGGGTGAGGAGCGCGATATCGACAAAGTAGTGCCGGGGCTGAAACGTGATCACTGGCAGGAGAGTGACGGGATTGTGCTGATCCACGGCGGTCTGGCAGAGAATGTGCCTGATAGCGAGTTCTTGTCTGAGCTGAAGCAGGTACGTCCACAGCGGCCACTGGATGGGGTGGTGCAGGTGATGAATGCCGCTGCGCTGCCGGATACGGCGAAACAGGACACCCTGGTACGCGTGCGCCAGAAAACTGATTCCGTGCTGGGCTGGCAACTGCCAGTCTGGCTGTGGCTTGTCCGTGAAGGCGCCTGGGAAAAAGATGGTGAAGGGATACCGCCAGTTGGGGCATGGTTTGGCCCAGGGGCGGTGACCGATGACGCCCGCGAAACGCTTGCCACACTGTCTTCGCGACTGCAAACGCCGGGTGTGGCGGCTTTACTGGAAGATTCGCAGCATCACTGGCTGTTAGACTTGTCAAAAGCTCTGCGGGGCCAGTTCCGTCAGTCCCTGCTTGCGATGCTGAACATGCTGATGTCCGATCCGGCACCGTATCGCTTGCGCGGGGTGATGTTCAGCCCGGTGTTGTCGGCTGCCACCACGGTACCGCATGCGCGTCTGTCACCTCCGGTCTGGCAGGCGCTGGAAGAAGACAGTCTGCAAGTTCATGCCCGCAAAATCGGCTTTCACTGGCAAAAAGTCCTGCGTCTGGTGCTGCTGGGGTTGGTTCTGCTTTGGGGGGCAGGTACGTTGCTGTCACTTTCCGTCAACCGCACACAATTCTGGCTGGCGCAGGACACGGCGCGCATCGCTGCAGATACAAAACAACCGCTGCCTGAACGTCTGCGCAATCAACTGGCCCTGCAGCAGACCATTGCCCGTCTGCAGAATCGCGAAGTCCACGGTGCCCCGTGGTACACCCGCTTTGGCCTGAACCAAGACAGCGACATGCTGAAAATGCTCTGGCCACTGTACGCCCGTAATAACCAGACGCTGATGCGCGATGCACTGGCCGATGAACTTCACCGCCAGTTAAATGCCTTTGTGCAACTGCCGCCGGCAAGCGATGCGCGTATCACTGCCACACAGAAGACCTACACCCTACTCAAAGGCTACCTGATGCTGGCGCGTCCGGAAAAGGCGGATGCGGACTGGCTGGCCGGTAACATGCCCAAAGTCTGGCCGACACATTCTGGCGTGTCTGACAGCGTGTGGCAGACCCAGGTACCGAAACTGCTTGGGTTCTATGCCCAGAACTTACCGGCACACCCAGAGTGGAAAATCACCCCGGACCGCGAACTGGTGGGCACGGTTCGCCAGATTTTACTCAAGCAAATAGGTCAACGTAATGCTGAGTCAGGCCTGTATCAGGAGATGCTCGGTCGCATCGCCCGTAACTGGCCGGATTTAACGCTGGCTGACATGACCGGTGATACAGATGCTTCCTCACTGTTTTCCTCGAAAGAAGTGGTGCCGGGTATGTTCACCCGCCAGGCGTGGGAAGAGCAGGTTCAAGAAGCCATCGATGAGGTGGTGAAAACCCGCCGCGATGAAATTGACTGGGTACTGACGGACAAAAAACAGCAGGCAGGCAGTGACATCTCACCGGAAGCCCTGAAACAGCGTCTCACTGAGCGCTACTTTTCTGATTTTGGTAATGCTTGGCTGAACATGGCCAATAGCATTCAGTGGCATGGAGCGGCCTCGCTGTCTGAAGCCATCGCCCAACTGAACTTGCTGGCCGATGTTCGTCAGTCACCTCTGGTGGCACTGATGAACACTCTGGCCTGGCAGGGCCAGACCGGGGCCAAGGGCGAAGCGCTAGCTGACACACTGGTGGACTCTGCCAAAAAACTGGTCGGGCGTCAGAAGAACGCGAAACAGTTTATTGAACAGGCGCAGGGTCCAAAAGGGCCGCTGGATAGCGTGTTTGGCCCGTTGACCAGCCTGATGGTCGGCAAGGACGGAACCGGGAGCAACGGTAACCTTAGCTTTCAGTCGTGGCTGGCCCGCGTTACCCAGGTGCGCCTCAAACTGCAGCAGGTGACCAGCGCACCGGATCCGCAGGCGATGTCACAGATGCTGGCGCAGACTGTGTTCCAGGGTAAAGCCATTGATCTGACCGACACCCGCGACTACGGCAGCCTGGTGGCGGCAAGCCTAGGCCAAGAGTGGAACGGCTTTGGTCAGGCGCTGTTTGTACAGCCGCTCGATCTGGCCTGGCGTCAGGTACTGGCTCCGGCCGCAGGCAGTCTCAATACCCGCTGGCAGAACAGTATCGTGTCGCAGTGGAATACCGCCTTTGCCGGTCGTTATCCGTTTAAAGCTACCGGCAGTGATGCCTCCTTGCCACTGCTGGCGCAATTCCTGCGTGGGGATTCGGGACGTATCGCCAGCTTCCTCAAAACCAACCTTGGCGGCATTCTGCACCAGGAAGGGAGTCACTGGGTGGTGGACCCAGCCGCGAGCCAGGGGATGACTGTCAACCCGGCGTTCCTTTCGGCCATCAACAAGCTGGCTGACATTTCAGATATTGTGTTTGCCCAGGGTGATGCAGGAGTGCATTTTGAATTGATGGCTCGCCCCTCGCGCGATGTGGCACGCACGCAATTGACGCTGGATGGCCAGAAGCTGGATTACTTCAACCAGATGGAAAGCTGGCAGAGCTTCACCTGGCCGGGGAAGACTTACTACCCGGGTGTGGATCTGAGCTGGCATTCAACCAGTACCGAAATGCGTCTATATGCTGAGCATCAGGGAAACTGGGGCTTCATTCGTCTGCTCGATAAGGCTCTCCTGACGCCACTCGACAGCAGCCGGACTCAGCTTGTGTGGATCACCCCGGACGGTAACCCGCTCAAATTCATCATGCGCAGTGAACTTGGCGACGGGCCACTGGCGTTGCTCAGGTTACAGGGCTTCAGGCTGCCGCAGACCATTTTTTCCGTCGGTGCCGCTGACAGCACACTGACGCTTGCTGGAGAGCAATAAATGGCGACGGCAGAAACGTTACTGACCCGGTGTCTCTTGGAGACGCTTTCGCGCTGGCCGGGCGTGACGCGGGAAGAGACTGCGCAAACCGTGGCAGTGACTGCTGGCGGGGTGGATTGCTCTCGACCCGACGCGCGCGATGGTGCTTTGCGGATAAACGTCACCTGTATTTTCAGACGGCGAATCGTACTTTTGACGTCTTCTTTTTTGTTGATTTCTCCACTCAGGATGTCCGTACATGGATGATTTAACCCTGCGTTATTACGAAGCAGAGATGCGCTATCTGCGCGAAGCCGGTAAAGAATTTTCCCGCGCCCACCCAGACCGGGCAGCGATGCTCACTCTGGATAAAACCGGAGCGCGGGACCCATATGTTGAGCGCTTGTTCGAGGGCTTTGCCTTCCTGATGGGCCGCCTGCGTGAAAAACTGGATGATGACCTACCGGAGTTGACCGAAGGGCTGGTGAGCTTGCTGTGGCCGCATTACATGCGCACGATTCCGTCGCTCTCCGTGGTGGCCTTCACTCCTGACTGGCGGACACTTCGTAAAATGGAAGTGTTGGAAGAGGGGTTCTCCGTGCTGTCGCGACCCGTTGGGCCGGATAACACTGTCTGCCAGTATCGCACCACCCGCGAAGTGCCGCTGCAGCCGCTGCATCTGAATGAGGCCCGTTTGCAGACCGATCCGGATGGCCGCACCGTTATTCGCCTGCGATTCGACTGTCCGGACAAGGTGGACTGGCCCAAAGCCGGGATAGATAAGGTGGCTATTTACCTCGATGCCGACAGCCCAGTAGCTTCGGCTCTACATCTGGCGCTGACCCGGCGGGTACATGCCATGTATGTCCGCCACGCAGAAACCCGCGCCGAGCGGGTACGCTTTGATGGCTGGTGTAAACCGATGGGCTTTGAGGATGCAGACCGTCTGTGGCCGAAAGGCGACTCGGCGTTCAGTGGTTACCAGTTACTGCTGGAATACTTCAGCTTCCGCCAGAAGTTTATGTTTGTGGAGCTGCGGGGTTTGGAGCTAATAGGTCTCAGCCAGAAGACCACGTGGTTTGAGACCGATATCGTGCTCAATGGCGGCTGGCCGTCAGATATGCCGTTTGAGACAGATAATTTCCGCCTGCACTGCGCGCCGGTGATTAACCTGTTTCCACTGGAAGCTGACCCGCTCACGCCTGATCCGCTGCAAAACGAATACCTGCTACGCCCGATGCGTATCCAGGATGGGCACACCGAAATCTACAGCGTTGATGAAATTCACGGTGCGGTGAAAAACGGCAAACACCCGTATGTGCCGTTCACCAGCTTCCGGCACCGAGGTGGGATGATGCGCCATGACGCTCCGGAGCGCTACTTCCACACCCGCGTGAAGCGTGGCCCGTCCGGACTGTATAACACTTGGCTTATCCTCGGTGGTCGCTCGTTCGAACTGGAGCAACAGTCACAGACTCCGGAATCGCTCTCCATCCGTATCACTGGCACCAACGGCCAGCTGCCGCGTCGATCGCTGGAAAGTACGTTGCTTGACCGGGTAGTGAAGGTGGGTAAGGTGCCGGTGAAAGTGATGAACCTGAAGGCGCCGACGCTGCCGCTCTATCCACCGGCGAACGATCGCTTTCACTGGCGGGTGATGAGTCACTTGGGGTCTAATTTCCTTAGCATGATGGATAACCCGGAAGTGCTGCGTGGCACCCTAGCGCTGTATGACTGGAGCGATGATGAGATGAACCTTCGGCGTCTGGAGGCAATTGTCGCCGTGAAGCACACCCTTATCCGCCGCTTTGAGCGGGGCTTTATGCTGCGCGGGGTGGATATCGAAGTTACGCTGAATGCCGATAATTTCGCCGGTGAGGGGGATGTCACGCTGTTTGGTGAAATGTTGCACCGCTTCTTTGCACTCTATGCCGATGTGCACCTCTTCAATCAGTTGACACTGGTACTGCAACCGACAGGGAAACGACTGCGATGGAAAGAAAATCACAGCCAGCACATTCCGGGCTAATGGAGATCCTAGGGGAAGACATCTGGCAGGTGAACTTCTATCGCTTCTGCCAACTACTGGAACAGGAAAACCCGGGCGCGCCGCTGCTCGGTAGTACCGATCGTCTCTCGACCGACCCGGTGCGTTTTCGTCCGTGGCCGGGAATGGGGTTCCCGGTCAGTGAACTGAAAACGGTGGAAACCGACGAAGATAATCCGGACTTGCCAGCGACGGTGCGCACCACCTTTCTCGGGATGTATGGCGTGGATTCGCCGCTGCCGACCGCGTATCTGGACGATATTGCCCAGTGTCGTGAGGGGTACGAAGCCACCACGTCGTTTCTCGATATTTTCAGTCACCGCATCACCACGCAATACTACCGTATCTGGCGCAAATATGCGTATCCGGCTACTTTCGAGGCAGGTGGCACCGATGACACTTCTCAGTGCCTGCTGGGACTGGTCGGGCTCGGGATTCCGGGGACAGTCGAACAGGTGGCAACACCGATATCGCGATTTTTGGCGCTGCTCGGCACCATGCGTCTGCCAACTCGCAACGCCGAAGGCATCCGCCAACTGGTGAGTCTACTGGCACCAGAGACGCGGGCCACTATCATCAGTCCGGATCCGGTGACCGTGCTGGTGGAAAACCGCAGCGGCCTCGGAAAGGGCAATCGTGTATCCCTTTCACAGCGTGCCACTCTCGGCAAAACTGGCAAAGAGGCCTGCAGCCGCATCCTGCTGATGCTCGCGACCGACAATCCGGCCGAGGCCGAAGGCTGGCTGCCAGGGGGGCAGTTGCACACTGACCTGATGGTACTGCTGCGGGTGTATCTGGGGTATCGTTCTGATGTCCGCCTGCGCCTAATGATACCTGTAGCGAGCCTGCCAGAGCCGCGTCTCGGTCAGAAACGCCGCATCCAACTGGGGCGCACCGGCGTGCTGGGGTTGAAACACGACAGGCCCGCGAAACGCAGCCACCTGACCGTGAATCTCGGCACTTATGACGGACTGCCCTGTAGCCGGCTTCATGCTGCACAACCCGGTGGTTACCGGTTTGACTGATGCCCCAAGACCTGAACCGACACACTCTTGTTGTGAAAAGGAACTTTCAATGACATTTGCTTCTCTGCAACGCCGCATCTCGCTGATGCTGCTTAGTGTTCTGCTCACCGGCTGCGGACTGACCCAGGCCGTAACCGATGGCACAGTCAGCGTGACAAAAGCCATTTTCTACAAAAAAATAAAGGTGCTGCACCTCGATTTTGAACCCCGTGCTGCCGTCAATGCCGATGAGGTGCAGACGCCGCTGGCGACCATGGTGCAGGTGTACCAGCTTAAGGATCGCCAGAAGGTGGATGCGGCCGACTACCAGAAAATGTTGCGCGATGCGGACAACACCCTGAAAGAAGATATCGTCGCCAGCAAGTCACTGCTGGTGATGCCCAAAGGCAGCGTGACGCTCAATATGCCGATGAACGAAGAGACGAAGTTTGTGGCGGTGGTGGGGCTGTTCAACCGCCCCGATACTCGTAATAACACATGGCGTCTGGTGCTGAGCCGGAGTGACCTTGACCCGGATAAACCACGCACCATCCAGTTGAACAGCACCGGGCTGACCCTCGTGCCGGTGAAGGAGTAAGTGTATGGACACCACCTTGGATAACTGGCTGGCGCTGTTTGACGGGCAGACCCGTTACACGCTTGCGATTAATGACAGCCGTCTGCAGCCTGACGTGCTGAATTTCAGCGGGCGGGAGGCACTGAGCGAACCGTTCAAATGGGTGATTGAATTCACCACGGCGCAGCAGGGTATCACCCGACAGGATGCGATGCTCAAATACGCTACCCTGTCGATGCGCTCCGGGCGTGTGGTGCAAGGCATCATCACTGGCTTCAAATACTTAAAGGAAACGGCGGATCAGACGCACTATGCGGTGACGCTGTCGTCACGTCTGGCGCTGCTCGCCCATACTCGTCGCTGCGCGGTATACCAGAATATCTCCGTGCCGGAACTGGTGGCGCAGATACTACGCTCCCATGGTTTAGATGGCTCAGATTTTGAATTCCGGCTGGAACGCACCTATCCGCCGCGTGAGCTTATCACTCAGTGGCGTGAAAGCGACCTGCAGTTTATCCAGCGTATCCTGGCTGAAGATGGCATCTGGTTTCGTACGGGGGTGAACAGCACCACCGGGCTGGACACCGTGACTTTTGCTGACAGTGCGGTGTATTACCAGTTTCATGTCCACCTGCCGGATCGCGAGCCTTCCGCACTCTTTGACGGTGCTGCTGAGTCAGTATGGGATGCACGGGTGTGGCATAACACCGTGACCGGCAGCGTAAGTCAACGGGACTACAACTACCGGACCGCTAGCACCCCTATGGATGTACGCGCAGAAGTGCGTAATGAGATGGCGACCATCGGCGAACATTACCATTACGCCGCACCTTACCGCGAGGCGGGTGACGACATATCCTCTGAACCGGAAACCGAAAGCGGAGCGTTTTATGCGCGTATTCACCATGAGCGTGAGCTGAACAACGCCATCCGTCTGCACCTGTTCAGCAACGCTAGCCACCTGACTCCGGGCATGGTGCTGGAGGCCGATGACAGCAAAATACCGGAGCTGAAAGCGGGGATGGTCATCACCCTTGCCACCTTCTGTGCCGCGCGCGATACGCGCCTGCACGTCTCCCTGTGGGGAATGCCTTACAACGAACAGTTCTGCTTTCGCCCGGAGCCGAGGGTGCGCCCGGTGATGGCCGGCACGCTGGCCGCGCGCGTGGAAAGCACCGAGCCGAACGACATATACGCCCATCTGGACAACCAGGGGCGCTATCGGGTGAAGCTGGATTTCAGCCGCGAAGATGCGGAGGCCGGTTATAACTACCTGTGGATACGCCAGGCCAAACCCTATGCCGGTGAAACATACGGCTGGCATACGCCACTCATCAGCGGCACGGAAGTGGGCATTGCCTTTGACGGTGGTGACCCGGACCGTCCGTATCTCGCCCATGCCTTTCATGACTCTGAGCATGCCGATGTGGTCAGCCGGGATAATCGCAGCCAGAACATCCTGCGTACGGCCGGGCATAACGAATTGCGGATGGAAGACCAGCGTCAGGCAGAGCATATTGCACTGAGTACACCGTTTGGCGCCACTGCCCTCAACCAGGGGCATATCGTGGACGCAGAAGATAAAGCCCGCGGCACCGGGTTTGAGCTGCGCACCGATGAATATGGCGTCATCCGGGTGGCCAAAGGGTTGCTGGTCACGACGGATGGGCAGGCAAAAGCCGAGGGGGATGTGCTGAACAGGGATGAAGCGCTGAGAGAAATCGAAGCGGGTCTTCATCGCCTGGAAATACTGGCTAATGCCGAGCAACAGGCGCTGGCACTGGAAGCCGATGTGGCAAGCCAGATAGCGATGTTTAATGAACGCCTGAAGCCGCTGAACGAGGTTGTCCACTTTACGGCACCGGAAGGGATGGCGTTCACCAGCGGTGAGCATCTGCAGTGTGCGGCGGGTGAGAATATCGCAATCAGTGCCGGTGGCGACATCAGCACTGGCGCGATGGGGAACACCGCCATGCTTGCTGGCGAGAAACTCGGGCTGTTTGCCCAGCGAGGTAAACTGAGCCTGATTTCAGACCAGGGGCCGATAGTCGGGCAGGCACAGAACGGTGCGATGCACCTGAGCGCGGCGCAGAAACTAAGCATAAGCAGCATGAGCGATATGCTGTTTGCCGGTAAGAAGAAAGTAACGCTGATTGGCGGCGGCAGCTACGTGAAGATAGAGGCGGGCGGTATTGAATACGGTACGGCACATACCTACACCCGTCATATCAAACGGATGCAGAAGCTGCGGCCGGCGAGCCAGAACATCACGTTTCCTCTCATGGGAACTTCCCATATCTATTCTGCTGTTTACCAGATCCAGGATGAACAGGGCAGACCCCTGGCAGGAATGCCTTACCGTCTGAAAACGCCGTCCGGGCAGGAGGCTACCGGGTTCAGTGACGCAGAAGGTCGGACCGTTGCAGTGTATACCCGTGAACAGGAGGCGGTGGACTTGCATGTGGTACCGGATAAGCCTCAGCCAGAAGAATCTATGTGGTTTATTGGTGATGGCGATCAACAGCAACTGACAACTGAACTCAGGGAGAATGTGTAATGGAACTGCCTGATTTACCCGATACCCCAACAGCTGATATTCCCACTGGGGCTAATAATCAGCCGTGGGACTGTACAACGACTGGCGTTGAAATGGTGGAGAAGCAGTCCCGCCTGCCGACGACCAACAGTCGCCAGTACCTGCATATCAAGGTGGAATACGCCATGCGTTTTCCCCGGCTGTCCACGCAAATCCGACGCAACGGGAAAAGTTATCAGATGAGTCTGAAGCAACTGATGATGAGCGGGCTTATCCGTGTGGATGAAATCGCCCGTGATTACCGGTGGTGGTATAAAGCGGAAGTGCCGTTTGATATGCGGACCACACCGCCGCGCCCGTTTCTCAGCAGTAAATTGCTAAGCGAAGGTGCCGGACGACGTCACACTACCAACCCTTTCCCTGTTCGGGGCAAAGGGATATACCGCCGTCCGGACATAATCATTGTGAAGAACAAAGAGGATCGCTGGCCGGGATTGGCGGGGCCGGATACCGAAGGGCAGATGCACAGCGATAACCTTGAGCGGTTGGTGGAGGTGAAGTTCCCGGGGGATGAATTCGGTCGCCGACAGTATGATGAATACATGCAAATTGTTGGCAGAAATCGTAAGCGCATGACCATCCTGGAGATCCACGACTGCCGTCCGGAAGAGCAGCAGTGGGTTGATCAGGTGGTGAACGTGACGATGAAAGCCTGGAAGACCCGTGGCGCGAAGTACTGGCCGCTGTTCCTCTATCCCCCGATTTTCACGCCACGCCCGCCGGCACACCCCACCCCTGCACGGGTGGAGCCGTGGACCTGGGCCGGAAAGGCGGTCGCTGATCTTAGCGAAGGGGTGGTGAATAATATGGCTGCGGGTTGGAACGCCCTGTCAACAGAGATGCAGCAGGAGCTGAACAGAGTAGCAAGCTGGCTGAATGACAGCGGTGAGTGGGTCTACTCTCAGGGCAGTCAGGCCTGGCAATGGGCCAGCCAAACGGGACGCAACGTGGCGTCGTGGACAAATGAACAAGTAAGAGCAGCCTGGTCAGCCATTCAGGAAGCGACAGATATGACGCTGGAGACGCTGAAGCAGGTGGACTGGGTGCAGGTACTGACTAACGTCGCTGTCACCGTTGGCGTGGTGCTTGTTGCGGTCGGTGTTGGAGTTCTGGTGGTCACGCTGGGGATCCCGGAAGCGCTGCTTGCGGCGTTTTTACTGATTGTCCGTCTGGCCATCACCGCCTGGGAAGCATTGGCGGTGGTTCTCGGAGCCAGTACAGTAGGCACTTTGGCAACCCAATAAGGAATGATAATGGAACTGAAGGATGTTGAGCTGAATTATATTGAGAAGTGGCTGCCGGAAGCCTCGGTGAAGTACAAAGACGGCAGCCAGGCGGTCAATCTCGGGCTGATTATCACCGTATTTTTTAAAGACGGCCATACACCCGAAGTGCGTCAGAAGATGGTGGAGTGTGTGGAGCGCTATTATGCAGAATTTAAACCCCACCTGAAAAAGACTCTGCGCGGTAAAAAATGGACAGCTATAACGGAAAAGAATAACGCTAAGCAACGGCAGGAAATTCTGGATTCTTCTCCAGAAGAAATATTCGACTGGATACTCAGTAGTGGAACTGAGTCATATCTGGCTCCCGACTATGAAGTATTCATAATGGGTAAGCGCATTTTTCATAATGAAAATGACCGCTCCGTTATTAAGCTGGTATTCCCGTTATCACTGTTGAAAGAGCCGGAGGGTAAGGAACGTTATCAGGCCTGGCTAATGTGGTTGTGTGAAACCTTCAACGTTGAAAGTGGTTATGCGGGGTTGTCATTTATTTTGCCTTACGCGTTTGAGCGCATGTTTCCCTATGAATACAAACTGGCTCAGCGCTTTCCGGGCGTGATGGTGGATTCTCTGGGGACGCTTGAGGGCGGCGAGGCTGTGGAGGGTCTTAAAGGCCCCAGCTGGTATACCATTCTGGGCAATCCTTGGCTGGAAAAACTTGGTGGTGCAGAGAAGCTGGCTTATCGGCTGAAGAACACACCTGAGATTGAACTGCTGCCCTATAATGGCGGACTTATCCTCAAGGCCGGAGCGCTACCGCCAGCCCTTGGCGAGACGAAAACTGAAGAGCTACCGCCATTACTGGTAAAAGTAAACCAGATTATAAAATCTATCAGATATGATGGACATAACGGCCTGCATTTCTACTCCGAACATGAAAACTTCCAGTTTGAGGAAGAATCATCCATGGCATGGTTTGCCCGCTTCGATAGAGCCAGCGCTCTGCTGGATGAAGAAGACGCGGGGAAATCCTACGAACCGGCTCGGATCACACGTTGGACGGATGAACTTGCTCCGCATGCGGGTAAGTGGGCGACCATCATTAACGGTACCACGCAATATACCGCAACCCGACAGGGTCAGAAAATGCCAACGTTTGAGGATAAGGACGGCAAAAAGCACCGTGCTTGCTGGTCGCTTCTGGAACGCGATGATGGCGGTAGCGTCTTTGCTATCAGCCCGGGCGAGAAAAAGTAATGACGTCAAGAGATACGCTTTTTTGCGTGAAATTCTTAACGGTCATTTGCCGGTGATCTCGATATTCATCGGTTCTACGAGGAAAATCAGCACATTCTGCCTGCGGCGAACATGACCATCACGCCGCACCTTACCGCGAGGCGGGTGACGACACCGCCTCTGAACCGGAAACCGAAAGCGGAGCGTTTTATGCGGGTAATGGAACTGAAGGATATTGAGCTGAATTATATTGAGAAGTGGCTGCCGGAAGCCTCGGTGAAGTACAAAGACGGCAGCCAGGCGGTCAATCTCGGGCGGATTATCACCGTATTTTTTAAAGACGGCCATACACCCGAAGTGCGTCAGAAGATGGTGGAGTGTGTGGATCGCTATTATGGTGAGTTTAAACCCTATTTGAAGAAAACGATGGCCCCCAAATGGGTTGGGATCACGGAGAAAAATTATGCCAAAAAGCGGCAATCGATCCTTGATTCAACTCCGGAGGAGATATTTTCCTGGTTTTTGGGAAGTGAGGCGACGGATTATCATGCCCCTGATTATGAGATTCTTATCATGGGTAAGCGCATTTTTCATAATAAAAATGACCGCTCCGTTATTAAGCTGGTATTCCCGTTATCACTGTTGAAAGAGCCGGAGGGTAAGGAACGTTATCAAGCCTGGCTAATGTGGTTGTGTGAAACCTTCAACGTTGAAAGTGGTTATGCGGGGTTGTCATTTATTTTGCCTTACGCGTTTGAGCGCATGTTTCCCTATGAATACAAACTGGCTCAGCGCTTTCCGGGCGTGATGGTGGATTCTCTGGGGACGCTTGAGGGAAGATTTGTCGTCAACAATTTGAAAAGTGTTTGCTGGTATACGGTTCTGGGCAATTCCTGGTTGGAAAAACTTGGTGGTGCAGAGAAGCTGGCTTATCGGCTGAAGAACACACCTGAGATTGAACTGCTGCCCTATAATGGCGGACTTATCCTCAAGGCCGGAGCGCTACCGCCAGCCCTTGGCGAGACGAAAACTGAAGAGCTACCGCCATTACTGGTAAAAGTAAACCAGATCATTAAACCTGTTCGCTTTGATGGTACCCGCTCTCTGCATTTCTATTCTGAACACGAAAACTTCCAGTTCGATGATGAGTCAAGCACGAAATGGTACAGGCGCTTTGACGAGGCCAGTGCTCTGCTGGATGAAGAAGACGCGGGGAAATCCTACGAACCGGCTCGGATCACACGTTGGACGGATGAACTAGCTCCGCATGCGGGTAAGTGGGCGACCATCATTAACGGTACCACGCAATATACCGAAACCCGACAGGGTCAGAAAATGCCAACGTTTGAGGATAAGGACGGCAAAAAGCACCGTGCTTGCTGGTCGCTTCTGGAACGCGATGATGGCGGTAGCGTCTTTGCTATCAGCCCGGGCGAGAAAAAGTAATGACGTCAAGATATACGCTTTTTTGCGTGAAATTCTTAACGGTCATTTGCCGGTGATCTCGATATTCATCGGTTCTATGAGGAAAATTAGCACATTCTGTCTGCGGCGAACGTGACCATTACGCCGCACCTTACCGCGAGGCGGGTGACGACACCGCCTCTGAACCGGCAACCGAAAGCGGAGCGTTTTATGCGCGTATTCACCATGAGCGTGAGCTGAACAACGCCATCCGTCTGCACCTGTTCAGTAATGCCAGCCACCTGACTCCGGGCATGGTGCTGGAGGCCAATGACAGCAAAGTACCGGAGCTGAAAGAGGGGATGGTCATCACCCTTGCCACCTTCTGTGCCGCGCGCGATACGCGCCTGCACGTCTCCCTGTGGGGAATGCCTTACAACGAACAGTTCTGCTTTCGCCCGGAGCCGAGGGTGCGCCCGGTGATGGCCGGCACGCTGGCCGCGCGCGTGGAAAGCACCGAGCCGAACGACCTCTACGCCCATCTGGACAACCAGGGGCGCTATCGGGTGAAGCTGGATTTCAGCCGCGAAGATGCGGAGGCCGGTTATAACTATCTGTGGATACGCCAGGCCAAACCCTATGCCGGTGAAACATACGGCTGGCATACGCCACTCATCAGCGGCACGGAAGTGGGCATTGCCTTTGACGGTGGTGACCCGGACCGTCCGTATCTCGCCCATGCCTTTCATGACTCTGAGCATGCCGATGTGGTCAGCCGGGATAATCGCAGCCAGAACATCTTGCGTACGGCCGGGCATAACGAATTGCGGATGGAAGACCAGCGTCAGGCAGAGCATATTGCACTGAGTACACCGTTTGGCGCCACTGCTCTCAACCAAGGGCATATCGAGGACGCAGAAGATAAAGCCCGCGGCACCGGGTTTGAGCTGCGCACCGATGAGTATGGCGTCATCCGGGTGGCCAAAGGGTTGCTGGTCACGACGGATGGGCAGGCAAAAGCCGAGGGGGATGTGCTGAACAGGGATGAAGCGCTGAGAGAAATCGAAGCGGGTCTTCATCGCCTGGAAATACTGGCTAATGCCGAGCAACAGGCGCTGGCACTGGAAGCCGATGTGGCAAGCCAGATAGCGATGTTTAATGAACGCCTGAAGCCGCTGAACGAGGTTGTCCACTTCACGGCACCGGAAGGGATGGCGTTCACCAGCGGTGAGCATCTGCAGTGTGCGGCGGGTGAGAATATCGCAATCAGTGCCGGTGGCGACATCAGCACTGGCGCGATGGGGAACACCGCCATGCTTGCTGGCGAGAAACTCGGGCTGTTTGCCCAGCGAGGTAAACTGAGCCTGATTTCAGACCAGGGGCCGATAGTCGGGCAGGCACAGAACGGTGCGATGCACCTGAGCGCGGCGCAGAAACTCAGCATCAGCAGCATGAGCGATATGCTGTTTGCCGGTAAGAAGAAAGTGACACTGATAGGCGGCGGCAGCTACGTGAAAATAGAGGCGGGCGGTATTGAATACGGTACGGCACATACCTACACCCGTCATATCAAACGGACGCAGAAGCTGCGGCCTGCGAGCCAGCCTCTTGAGATGCCGGCACTGTATCCGCCGATTAAAAATAAAATCTGTATTCCTTGCCTGCTTAAAGCTATTCAGGCTAACGATGCTATTGTTCAGGGGGCGTAAATATGAAGCTCACAGCATTACCGGAAACCCTGCACAAGCACGATGATGAGTTTTTTTATCTGCTGTTTGAAGCGGGAGCGCAGCCGGAAGCCGATTTTCTGGCTTTTAAAGAGCAGCATAAAGACAGGCTGCATTCGCTGTATATCCACCCTCAATTGACTGAGTTTCAGAACTACGGCCCATGGTTACTGGAAATTGATAATCTAGGGCAGCTATCAGGCTACCTGGCGTCTGTGCCGGGATGCGCTGCAGTCATTGTTTCTGCACGCTTTGCGTCTTTGTTGGCAGTGCAGTTATCCCGTGGTTGCACCATTGTGCAGCCTGATGGGTCTACAGAGTTGACGCGCTTCTATGCCAGTCATGTCATGGAAACGCTGGCGCAGCGTGCTGACTGTGACTGGCATACCTTTCTGTTCAATGGCATCACGCAGTGGTGGTTCCCTGAGGAAATGAAGTGGCAGCCTCTTGACATCATACCTTCAGAAGTCGAAATGCCGACTAATCATATTATCCAGCTTGATAAAGCCACCTGGCAGCAAATCGCGGATAAACCCGCAGTGACCCGTGTCCTGAAAGAATGGCAGAAAATGCCGACTAGCAAGGGTTTTCCACCATGCGCGCAGCGTTCGATGGTGATCAAAGCGTTGAATAAAAGTAAAGAGTTGGGTTCGTTATCCCCAGCGGATCAGAAAGTGTACGCGCTGTATTACCTTAATGGTAGGCGGCATGAGCTGGAATCAGCTGCACTAAAGGCTGCATTATCAACGGTGCTGAATGGAACGCAGTCGCTGGCAGAGGTGTTGGTTAACCTTGCGGATACACAGTACTGAAAATCTAAACAGTTACTGGTGTTTGCTTCAATCAGGGAAATAACAAATGGGATTTTTTAAGATTTACGACAAAGTTGATAACGCCGTCAATCGTGGCTATGCCCGCTGGGGAAAATGGATTTGGGGAAGTTTGCTGGCGATGGTTCTGGCATACGGTGGCTGGTTAATCTGGGCATCCATCTGGGGGCCGCCGACGGGGCCAGTAACATTGATTATTCACAGTGAAATTGACAGGCCAATTCTAGGGTTTAGCGTTAACGGCGTGGCAGGGGCAAATTCTTCTGCATATGACAAAAATAATCCATATGCCAAAGGTGCAGGTAAGACAACCTGCTGCGGCAGTATCAGCGGGAAAACAGCGGAAATAATATGGACCCTTGATATTACTCACGAGCAATATCTCAAAGGTATGCGCCTAGAAAAACGTCGGGTTGTGATGCCAATCCCAGAAAGAAAGTGGGGAGAAAATGATTTACATGTTCATTTTTTACCCGGAGATAAAGTTCTGCTGGGCTGGAGTGATAATGCATGGTCACCTTATGAAAAACGCCCCGACATTCCGGGCAGACCGGTAAAGCAGGAGCCTAACTGATGGATATCGAGAGTATTATTGCAGCTGCAAATCGAGCAGGATGCGCCGGAGAGCCGTCTGAGCAATATTGCCCGGCTGTTCCGGGTATATCCTGTGCTCGAAAAAAGTACCTCTACAGAATCATATCAGGCGCACTACATATCCGGGCTGGGAACATCGTTTGATGAGGCAACGGCAGAGCGGCTTCAGGGGATGATGGATAAGTCCCTGGGCTCGCTGCTGGGTGACCTGAAGGACAAGCCCGCTGATATGGCCAAAGAGGCCTTTCAGTCGACGCTGGGCGGTGCCAGCGGCAAGGACGTATTGACGGAGATGAAGGATACGCTGCTGACCCCGAAGGGGCGACTGGGGATGCTGAAGGATTCGGCGGTGAACGCCCTGAAGCAGGTGAGCATTGAGGCAACGCCATGGCTGCGGGACTCGGCATTTATGGCCTACAACTTTGTGACCGGCGCTGATACGCGCCTTAACAGCGTAATCATAAAATCGACTGCTTTTTAGTAATATATATTTTATTGAGGTGAAGGAGGTTGGGGATGACTTTCTTTAATGCTCTGGAAAATAGACAAAACCATCAATAAAGTTTCTTCCCGCTGGGTAAGTGGATTTGGGATGCGCTGATTGCACTTTTTTGGCAATATGCCGCCCGGTGATGAGGCGATGGATGCCAACAGCCAATTACTGATCGTGCTTGCGACGGATAATCAGCAAGAAGCGCAGTTACTGAAAGACGATGAGGCACCGCTGAAAAATGATCTGTTAGCCAGCCGCGATGTGGTGCTCAAGCCCGGTGGTGACGCCGTTCTCGATATGCCGATGGAGGCCGAGGCAAAGTTCGTCGCGGTGGTTGGGTTGTTTCGCCAGCCGGATGAGGTAAACAACGGTTGGAAGTGGGTATTGTCGCGTGAGGCGTTGGAACCCAATAAGGCACGGGTATTGGAGGCCGGTGAAAATAGCCTGACCTTGCTACCGGTGAAGGCGAAATAAGGGGGAGACGCTATCGTCTTCCCGACGTGCTGCCGATCGTTAACGTTACGTGTGGGCGCGATCTGATAAAAATCGGTGAAACCGCTTAACCGCCGTGGGATCGGTGGCATTAAATTGGTGCAATGAGAAAACGACGATGGAAATAAATATCAAGGAGCGTCGCCCGATTGCGACGCGCGATAAGCCTTGGGCACAAAACAGTGCCCGTTGGTTGCAGCATAAAGGCGTAACGCCCAACCAAATATCGTTTGCCAGTATGGGGTGCGCACTGGTTGCGGGTATCGCACTGTGGCTGGCTTTTGAGTGGTCATCACTCTGGGGGCGGGGATTCTGCCTGCTGCTGGCCGCGATCATGATTCAGGGGCGGCTGCTTTGTAATCTGCTGGATGGCATGGTCGCCGTTGAGGGGGGGATGGCGAGCCCCGCCGGGCCGGTGTGGAATGAGTTGCCGGATCGGGTTTCTGACTCGCTGATCCTGATCGGTGCCGGGTACGGATTGACGCTGTTGCCTTATAGCGCCACGTTGGGCTGGTGCGCGGCACTGCTGGCCTTGATGACCGCCTATTTGCGCCTGCTCGGCGGCGTTTGCGGGCTGGAACAGCAATTTCTTGGGCCGATGGCCAAACAGCATCGTATGGCGGTGCTGTGCGGCGGGGCGCTACTGGCGCTATTCCTGCCGGTCTACTGGGGGCAGAGCGTGTTGTTCCTGTGCCTGATCGTCATTAATATCGGTGCCTTTATCACCTGCTGGCGGCGTGGGAAAGGGATTTTGCGTGGGCTAAACGCTCAGGCGATAAGTTAGGGAGAACGTCATGCGTCATCATGGGAAACAGCCTCTGGACAGCCGATTAGCTGCCGGGGTACTGGTACGTCTGTGTCGGCTGTTAACGGGCATCCGTGCCCGCTGGCTTGCCCCGTTGCCGGAAAAGCAGGTCAGAATTTATTATGCTAACCACTCCAGCCATCTCGACGGCATGGTGGTTTGGGCCAGCTTACCGCCACAGTTACGCTCGCAGGTTCGTCCCGTTGCGGCGGCGGATTACTGGCTGGCGACCAAAACTCGCCGCTATGTTGCCCGGCGGATATTCAACGCGGTGTTGATCGCCCGACGCGTTTCGGAATCTGCGGCGGTAGCGCCGAACAATGCGTTGGAGTTAATGAGCGAACCGCTGCAACAGGGGCAGTCGCTGATTATTTTCCCAGAGGGCACGCGTGGCAATGGCGAAGACATCACCGATTTCAAGAGCGGTATTTGGCACTTGGCGCGCATGAATCCGCAGGCTGAACTGGTGCCCGTTTATCTGGAAAACCTTAATCGTGTGCTGCCAAAAGGCTCTCGTCTGGTGGTGCCGGTGCTGTGTTCCGCCACCTTTGGCCAACCCGTCCAGCCGATACAGGCTGGGGAAGATAAACCGGCGTTCTTACTGCGGATCAAAGGCGCATTGGAGGCGTTGAAATCATGAATTTTCAGGATAAATCGCTGGTTATTCTGCTGGTTGGCTTATTTGGGCTGTTACTGTTTGCCAGCATTCTTGGCTGGCTGATCGCACGATTCAAAGGTAATACACCGGTTGTTGAAAACCTGAATGCGCGTATCCGGGCGTGGTGGGGAATGTGCATCGTCTCTGTCGCCGCAATGTGGTTCGGCCCGATAGGTTCGGTTCTGCTGTTTGCTATCATGTCATTTTTTGCCCTGCGGGAATGCATCACTTTAACACCCACCCGCCGTGGCGATCACGAAACGCTGTTTTGGTGCTTCTTTATTCTTCTGCCGCTCCAATACCTGCTTGTTGGGATGCAGTGGTACGGCACGTTCGCTATCTTTATTCCGGTTTATGCGTTTTTGTTTATTCCTACGCGCATTGCGCTGGCGGGCGACACCCAATACTTTCTTGAACGGAGCGCCAAGATTCAGTGGAGCATGATGCTTGCGGTTTACTGTATCAGTCACGCACCGGCATTGTTGATGTTGTCTATCCCCGGTTTTGAAAACCAAAATATAAAGCTGCTATTGTTCCTGATGATTGTGGTGCAAATCTCTGATGTGCTGCAGTACGTCTTCGGCAAACTGTTTGGCAAAAGGGCGATTGTGCCGCGTTTAAGCCCGAATAAAACGGTGGAAGGGTTTGTCGGCGGTATTGCTTCTGCGACGTTGGTGGGCACTTTGCTGTGGTGGATCACGCCTTTCGCTCCGTGGCAGGCGGCGCTGATTTCGTTAGCGATTACCCTGCTCGGGTTCGCGGGTGGGCTATGCATGTCGGCGATTAAACGCGATCGCGGCGTGAAAGATTTTGGCGCGATAATTGAAGGCCATGGTGGCATGATGGATCGTATCGATTCGTTGTGCTTTGCCGCGCCGGTATTTTTCCATCTGGTCAGATTTTATTTTACCTGATGCTGCGGAGAGTCTGCCGCAACAGCCCGAAGAAACGAAGATTGAACCCTGAGTTTTGGCGATAGGCAATAACGCCTGACGGAATGATTCGTCAGGCGTTTTTTTTGTCTCAGGTTTGCTGGCGGCGCGGGGGGATTACGTTTGGCGATCGTCAATAGGCGATCGCGGTGAGGAGACCGTCAAACTGGCTAACCATGCCGCGATGATGACGAACAGGTGGCCCTCTGAGGAATCCAGCAAGAAGGAATTGAACAGGTGGCAGGCCATATAACTGCTGAGTACCGCCACCAACAGATTGCGATACCGTGCAGGCTGTTGCCATGCCGTCCGGTAACAAAACCACATCCAACTGAGGAATAGCCCCAACCCCAGCAGACCGCTTTGCACGGTCTCTAACAGGTATTCGTTGTGGGGATTATGTACGCTATACCCGGTTGCCGCATTGCCGTACCAAAAGCTGCCGGCACCGTTACCTAAAAGCGGTGCCTGCTTTATCAGTCGCCATGACTCACGGGCAAAGGCGGTACGCTGCCCCATTGAGTTGTCGCAGGTGTGATACGCATGCTGTTCCGGAGCCAGTATGCAGTCCTGAATTTGCTGGAAACCCAGTGCCAACCGCTCCATGGCCCGATTTGGGGTGAGCGCCAGCAGCGCGATCGCCAACATACCGCCGACCATGACGGTAGTACGTTGCCGGTGCCGCAACGTGAGTAATAGCCAGATACTGATACCGACCATCAGCGCTACATACCCGGAGCGCCCCTGTACCATCAACAGAACGTTGGTCGACGCCAGTAAAACCAAGATGCCATAACCCCAGCGCCGTAACCGATGACCGGCATACGCGCGCGTTAGCCACACTAATGCGGCCAGTGCCATAAACACATTCTGGGTAATTTGTAGCTTGAAGACCGTGGGATTATCAGGGTTAAGGCCCCATAGCGAGAGTTGCCCAAGGCCACTTGACAGGCTGAGCAGCAATATCAAGGCATTCGCCCAAAGAAATCCACTGACAGTCTGCGCCATCCGCTGTCGCTCAGCCAGAAAGAACAGAGCCAGGGGTAACACATACAGCAGCTTTTTATATTTACCGACCATGGTGACGCCGTAACCGTGGGAATGCGTGAGCAGCGACAACGCTAATAATATAAACATCAGTGCCGGTAGCCACACCAGCGGGTGTGATGTTAATGCGGCGTATTGTCGGAAGTCGCGCCGCCACAATAGGCAGAGCACCACGAGCCCCAAAGCGACGTTCATCAGTGAGTTGGCGGTCGGCAGTGATGCACCGAGTAAAAAGGCGGTAAACGCCGATAATCGCTGTTGAGGCGAGTTAAGCAACCAAGAAGGCATAACGGAAAAGGGGGACATAGTGAAGACTCATCGCAGGAAGAGGATAAACACGGCACGATGACCGTGAACAATCGGTATTCGGTTGTTATCAGACGAACGATAATGGGGCATTCGACGGCGCTAATTGCCGATCAACCGCCCGTATCACATCGCTGGCAGGGATGGCCGCCAGGTAACGTTCGTTGGTGCGGGTATCAACGGCACAGGGGGGCGGTAAGGGGCGATAGTCGCCAGCCCAAAGTAAGGTGTGCGGTGATTGCCACGGTGACCACTGTGCCCGGTTGCTGGGGCCGAACAGCACCACCGACGGGGTTTGTAATGCGGCGGCCATGTGCATTGGCACCGAGTCCACGCCGATAAACAGAGTAGCGCGGTCAATCAACACGGCAAGCTCTGGCAGTTCCAAGTGCCCAGCGAGGTTGACGATGTACTGTGGCGTGCGGCAGTGATGCAAAATAGCGCCGATCATCGCGCTTTCCTCTGCCGATCGCCCTCCGGTGATCACCACGGTTCTACCACCAGCGGTAAGATGATTGATGACCTGACTGAAGCCGGCCGCGGTCCAGGTCTTGAATGCCCAGCGTGCGGTGGGCTGTATCAGCACAAAATCAGTTAATCGATAAAGCCGAGTCAATCGATCAACCTCATCGACAGCGCATTGACGCCATGATTGCGTCACGGTGGTGATGTGATTTGGTAAGGCGAGTGGTGCCAAAATGCTGAGATTATTCAGTACCGTATGTTGCCGCGAGTGCTCATCCACCTCGACCAGCAGTGAGTGACAGCTACGCCAGAACGGATTATTGCGCTTCGGGTAACGGAATCCAATGCTAAACGTGGGCCGAAGAAAACGGCAATATAACGCTGCGCGCCACTGATCGGATAAATTAATGATTAAGTCATAGTGGCCGGTGTGCAGGCTGTTCCACAGTGCCTGTTCGCCACGGTAGCGTGCCTTCAAACTTTGATGTTTGAGACGACGATCCACCGTGTAGGCCAGATAGACATCCTGATTGCCATCCAGCATGGCTTCTGTACCCTCATACACCAGAACATCAATGAGCGCGCTGGGATAATGGGCGCGTAACGTGCTCAGCAGCGGTGTCATCAGCAATACGTCGCCCAAGTGACGCAGTTTAATCACCAGAATGCGTTGCACCGTATTACGATGCAATAAGACGTTAGGCACGCGATTGTTCGGTAGAGTAGTTTGGCCGATTGGCGCATGCTTAGTGTTTTGATTGAAGGTCATGATTCGTCGACTCAAAGTGCAAAAGGCCTCTCTTTCGAACAGACGCCGAAATAGTGCGTGAAACAATCGGCCAAGCAGGGTTCACGCAATTGCGCAGTCACCCTGCCGGCGCGCTCAGGTCTCTGTTTTGGGGATGTCGATAGCGTGTGGCTGTGTTGAAATAAACGTATTACGCGCGACATTACCGATGATGTTGGTCGAGATACCATCGAACGTGCCGCCGACAATTCCACCGGCCAGCGGCACTAATTTCACCAGGTTGATACTACCCTTGGTGCCATATTTGGTGAGTAGCCGAAAACCGACGGCTTTATTAATCGTCTTGAGCACTTCGCCGGGGATTTTATTGATAACGCCTTTGGAGAGTTGCGTACCGATTTTGATCCCCGCTTCCTTGATAATATCTTTTGCAGCGTTGCCACACAGGCAGGCATAGACAAGGGTGCGAACGTTATCTGCTTTGAGATCGTAGCCACCCATATGGGCGATGGCGGCAATCATACGGATCTGAATGAACATGACACTGCTAATATTAGCCGGGATAGCTATTGGCAAGGTCATTATCCCGCCCAAACCGGAGAGAAAACCGCTGGTGCTGGCTTTGGTATTTTGCCAGCGAATTAACGCATTGACACATGCAACGGGGTCACTGCTTTTATTGTGATAGGACTCCGCCAGCGTTTGCGCGGAGTCAAGCCCGGGAACGCCATTAACGGCCTTGTCGTAAGCCCAATCCAATGCCTTCTGAATCTTTCCAACGGTAAGTGTTTTATCCGGTTCCATTTGCTGATGTCCTCTGTAACACGCCTGTACTCACAGCGAGAACAGGCGATTAGTTTCCCTGTGTACTCATGCGTCGATGACCAAACATATTGATCAATGCTGATGTGTCGTAAATGCGACCCGTACCGATCTTAACGATAGGTGTGGTGTAAAAGATAATTGGTTATACAGATCAATTAGATCGTATTGATCGCTAAAAGCGATCAACCCTCTACAAACTAAAGGGGTATTGCGGCATGGCGGTTTTTTTCGTTAGAAGATGCTTTCTGAACATCAAGGCGAACATGTCATTGGATAATTTAGACGCTGCCTTTGCAACGGGTACGTTAGATCACCGTAAATAATGAGAATACGTCATATTGATTAGCATAATTATTAATGGTTTTATTAATCGATGTTAATTGATTTTGACGCTAATAATATGGTTTTTTTATTCTCTGATTTTTATGAGAGGCGCGATTGTATAAAGTTTTCCACCCTTGCTCTTTAGCTTATTCGCTTAATGATGGAGCGATTCCAAGAGAGTGTATCTGTAAATGGTAAAATAATGGATCTCATCTAGACTGAATCACTATCCGCTTAGGGAAATAAATAATGAGTTAATTGCGATGAAATTAGCAGCCTTTAAATATAGTGCTCCTGATTCGCTTGAAGAGGCGCTGGGTATTTTATCCCAGAGTGAAGCAGGGAAAATACTTGCAGGGGGGCAAAGTTTATTGCCGCAGCTGATTTCACGGCAGCATGATTGTGATTGGCTGGTGGATATCCAAAATATTTCAGAGTTCAACACGGTTGAAAAAAAACAGGGGCATATTGCCATTGCGGCTATGACCCGGCAGCGTGATGTGGAGCTCAATTCGCGGATAAAACAACAGCACCCGTTATTGTGCCACATGCTGGGCCACATTGGTTCTATTGCGATCCGCAACCGGGGCACGGTTGTGGGGAGCCTGTGCCATGGCGCAAGTTGGGGGGAAATACCGCTGCTGTTTGTATTACTCGGAGGAAGCCTGGTTGTACAGTCGCAGCAGGGAAAAAGAGAGATTCCTGCGGATACGCTATTTATCAGCCACAACCGCACGGCTCTGGCGGCCAAAGAAATGGCGATTGCCGCTTATTTTTCCCTTCCTAACACCGAATATTATTGGGGCTATTGCGAGTACTCACAGCGTGCATACGACCGCGCACTTTGCCTGGCAGCCGTGACACTGCGTATCGATCATCGCGGCCGGTTAGCCGATGTCAGAATTGCCGTCGGGGGCGTGACGGCTATCCCGCAGCGTTGTGGTGAATTAGAAACGCGACTCACCGGTGAGATCCCGGCGCACGCTCTGGCCGTGGAGGCCGGGAGAGTGGCTGCAATACAAACTGAGGTAACGGATGACGGAAAATTGGCAACGGCATATCGCCGCCAACTGTTAAGTACGCTGGTTTGCCGCGCGCTATTACAGGCATTTTCGTCTTACTGCGATCGCTATAGCGGAGGAAACCGTGATACCAGAAACTGCTCTGCATCATGAAGCCACGGCAAATATTGTTGTTACGGTCAATGGGAACGTCGTCAATCGCACGGTGCCGGTTCGGTTGACGCTAGCGGATTTTTTACGGCGGGATTTGGCGTTGACGGGGACGCACATTGGCTGTGAGCAGGGCGATTGCGGTGCATGCACCGTGCATATTGATGGCCGTGCGGCACGTTCATGTTTGATGTTGGCGGTGCAGGCCAATAATGGCGTGGTTCAAACCATTGAGTCGGTTGCCGAGACGCAGTTACATCCGCTTCAACAGGCTTTTATCGACCAGAGGGCTTTCCAGTGCGGGTTCTGTACGCCGGGCATTGTAATGACGCTACTTGAGCAATATCAACAGCAAAACGCCATAACGTGGGATGAGACGGCGATCCGGCGTTTACTGGCGGGGCACCTTTGCCGTTGTACCGGGTATCAACAGATGGTGGAGGCGATACGTGAGGCCTTTTCTACATTGCCGGAGCCACGATCATGAACTTATCATCCAGTGCGACCACCCGGCATCACCATGAACGGTTCGTCAGAGGGCAGGGAAAGTATGTTGACGATCTGGTGTTTGCCGGCGCGTTATCGGTGGCTTTTGTACGTAGCACTGAGGCGCGCGCCCAAATAATCAAGGTTACTGTTGAGCGCGCGCAGCGTTGCCCCGGCGTGGTGGCGGTTTATCAGGCAAAAGACCTTGGTGCGCTGAATGCGCCTTTACCCCTATTGATCCCACATCCCTCAATTATCAACGGCAAAACACAGTGTCCACTGGCCGAGAGTGACGTTTACTATATTGGGCAGGCGATTGTCATGATCGTCGCTGAAAATCGCTATATTGCAGAAGATGCGGCGGCATTGGTGGACGTCGAGTATCAGCCCTTACCTTTTGTTGTCGAGTTATCGGCGGCAGGAAGGAAAGGGGCACCCCGGGTACATGCCGATGTACCTGATAATCTTGCTGCGCGTTTCACGCAGCGCAGTGGAAACTTGCCGCTGGCGAAATGTACGGCTGAACATGTGACGACGGTAACCGTTCGCATGGATCGCGCGACCGCAGCGCCGATTGAAACACGTGCCGTAGCGGCTAATTTTGATGATAAAACGGGGGAATTGACGGTTTGGGATACCGCTCAGGCGCCGATTGCGGTGAGAAATGGCTTGGCTGCTTTGCTCGATATTGAGGAACATCGGGTACGTGTTATCGCTCCTGATGTCGGCGGCGGGTTCGGGCAAAAGTTACTGTTTTTCTACCCTGATGAATTGCTGGTTCCCTTTGCCGCGATGCAATTGAACAGGCCGGTTAATTATACGGAAGACCGCCAGGAAAACTTTTTAGCCTCGTCACAGGAACGTACCCAAATTCATGCGTTGACGCTGTATGCGCGCAAAAACGGTGAAATTCTCGGGCTGTACGACAGTATTCAACATGATAGCGGGGCGTTTATGCCCTACGGTATTATTGTTGCGCACGTGAGTGCGACTTCCATTGCCGGGCCTTATCGTATACCACATCTGCAAGTGGACTGTGATGTGTTGTATACGCCAACCATGCCGGTCACGCCTTACCGGGGGTGTGGCCGCCCCCATGCCTGCTTTGCGCTTGAGCGCGCGCTCGATCAGCTTGCCAGTGAGTTGCAGCTCGACCCGATTACGATTCGAAAACGTAATTTGATTCGGGATGATGAGTTTCCCTACCGCCGCGAGGGGCTGATTTTTCAGGATGGCGCGCCCGTAGAGTTAGACAGTGGCCAATATTTATTGACCTTAGACACGCTGGCTAAGGCCGTTAATCTTGAACAGTTTCGTTCAGAGCAGGCGTTATGCCGTACCCAAGGGCGTTATCTTGGATTAGGTATTGCCTGTTATGTCGAAGGAACCGGGATTGGTCCTTATGAAGGGGCGCGGGTGAAGATTCACCCTATCAGCGGTAATATTTTTGTTTCTACCGGGGTGACGTGTCAGGGGCAAGACCATCAACGCTTGTTCGCACACATTGTAGCGGAGCAACTGGGTGTCCCTCAGGAGCGGGTCATTGTTCTAGGGGGCGATACGCAGGCGTTTGATTTGGGCGGAGGAACTTACGCCAGCCGAAGTGCCGTTGTTGCTGGGAATGCAGTCTACCAAGCGGCATGTCAGGTTCGCGAAAAAATACGGCATAGCGCTGCGCAACTATTCGGTGTTTCGGTGGATGAGATTATTTTGGAGGACGGTAGGGTTGGTCAACGTGATGGCCAGCTAACGATGCCTTTAGCCGCTATTGCGACCTTGGCGAATCCGCTGCGTTACGCCTTTAATGATACCGCGAAGATTGCCACCCAATTCGTGAGCCCAAATCGACAAGGGCCGGCGCTGGCGCAAGGGCAAAAACCGGGCATGGAAAGCCGTGCATTTTTTAGCCCTTCTCACGCCTGTTGGGGGTTTGGTGCGCATGCAGTGATAGTGGAGGTCGACCCGCTAACCGGGCGAACCACGCTGTTACGCTATCTCTGCATTCACGACTGTGGCCGTGTTATCAATCAAGATACCGTGCGTGGTCAAATCCTCGGGGGTATTGCCCAGGGCATCGGCGGAGCACTGTATGAGTCATTGGGCATTAATGAGCAGGGTGAGGTGCAAAACAGAACCTTTTCGCAATTTTTAATGCCCTACGCGGCCGATGTGCCTGCCGTTGAGTTACTGCATGTGGAAACACCCAGCCCACTGAACCCCCTCGGGGTGAAAGGCGTAGGTGAGGCTGGCTGTATTCCGGTCAGCGCCGCCATAGCCAGCGCTATCGATGATGCCCTTACCCCCTTGAAAGCCTCGCCGGTTCGTCATTCACCCATGCCTGCGCATTACATTTATCAACGGATTACAGCACAGTAAGGGCTGTCTTTACCCTACCGCCGCGATCGTTTTCTTCCGGGCGGCGGCGGGCGTAAACATTCACACTGCCGTGGCGGAAGCCGGTTGGTCGATAGGATCTACGCCAACGTAAGAGACGAAACGGTGATTAGGATCATATTGATGGCGTACCTGCTGCAGTTTCTCCCATTTTGGCGGCGAGAAGCCTAAGCGGGCAGCGTCGGGGAAGAGATTGAAATCGACCTCATTCATATAATAAGTGTTGATGTCTGGCTTCAGCGCAGCATGGAGTTCTAGCGCTAATTGCTCATTCTTCTTCACCTCTTCGGGCGTTTCGCTAACCAGATACCAAGAGATATAGTGAGGTGCGCCGTAGGTATAGCAGGCGGGCTCATCGACGATAGGGTTGCACGCAATCACGGAAAAACCGAATGATAATGGGTTGCAGGCTTTTGTATTCAACGTGTCGATGGTTGTGCGTAGACAACGGCCCGGGTTTTCGGTGAAAAAGGCCAGCTCGGTGGTTCTTAAAATGCTATATGCATCCGTGCTGCCGAGTTGTGCATATAATTGCTGATAGCTTAGTGGTTTATTGCGTGAGAACTGGAAAGCTTCTTCTTTCAGGAAAGGGCTTTCTGTGAATAGCGATGCCGCTTCGCGTGCTTTAGCCTCTGTCGCAGCATAGGAATACAACATTAATACCCAATGCCATTTTTTTTCGGCATCAGGCGTACCGGGCGGCGAAAAGAGCCCCAGCGACCCCAGGATCTCTGTCCGATTCTGGCTTTGCGGTGCTAATCGCAACATCTCTTCTACTCCATCCTCCACTTTTTCTACCGGCACATAGTAGATATTTTGAATAACTTTTGGGCTGTCATAGACACGTAACTTATAGCGCAAAATGATCGCAAAAAAAGCAGGGCCTGCGCCCCGTGCCGCCCAGTATAAATCTGGGTTCTGTCTCTCGGAGGCGATCACCTTGCTGCCGTCAGCGAGTATTGCCTCCAGTTCCAGTATCGAGTTACTGGCCATTCCCCAAGACGGCATATTCCAGCCCATACCGCCGCCGAGCAGGTAGCCACCCAGGCTGACAAACCCCGTGTGCGCGGAGGGAAAGGCCAGATTGTGTTGCGATAACGCTTCATTGAGCCGTTCGCTAAACACCCCCGGCCCAGCCCAAACGGTCTTTTCCTCCGGATTGATGCTGATTTCATGGAACTTAGACATATCAATCGTCATCGCGCCTGCGCGCAGCGGAGAGGCGGTGATATTGTGACCGGAGCTGCGCATGGTGATGCGTAGATTAGCCTTATTGGCGTATTCGATGGCTAGGCGAACATCATCTTCATCAATAGGTTGAACGATCAGCCAAGGAAAACGCTGTGGCTTATGCTTATACCAACTCATCCCCCAGAACCAATCCATATACAGTGGATCGTTGCGCGTAATAATTGTTCCCTTAAAGGCGGTAAGCTCGGGAATGGTGCGTGCGGCCGTATGTGCTTTAGCAAAACCGGTGCGCAGTAAACCTGTCGCAGTCAGCGCTACGGCGCTGGCCATCTGAATGAATCGCCGCCGTGAAGTGGTCAGAAGTGTCATTGCGTTAACCCTCCCTCAGGACGAAGCTGGCTAAAGTAATGGGCGAGCGACGAAATATCATCATCGGTAAGTTGTTGAGTCATCAGGTACATCATGTCATTTTGACGCTGGCCTGATCGGAAGGCGCGCAGTGAATTGCGTAAGTAAAGTTCATTTTGATTCGCCAAGGTCGGCCATTCTGGATTTTCGGCGACGGCAGCCGGGCCATGACACGTCATACATTCGCCTACCTGTTTGGGTATTGAATCAGGCGATAGTTTGGTATTGGCTTGAGCCGCGTTGATCGACAAACTGGCAACGATACAGAACACTGCATACAGACTGGCGGTGGGTTTTAGCATTAAGGCATAACGGGGTTTATTCATCATGAAATTAATCCTTTTTGGCGGGTAGGTTTTCCCGGGCGGCAGAAACCTGAGAGGCTATTACAGCGGAGGCCTTGTTACCCCATGAGGAACGAATAAATGTCAGCGTATTGGCAATTTCTTGGTCATACAGCCGGGTGGCATAAGACGGCATAAAGTAGCGAACGGCTTGGTTATCCTGCGTTGCGGCTTGATGGCTGCCTGCAAGCACGATTTGGATGAGCCCAGAGGCGTCAGGATTCATCGTTGCGGGGTTGAGCGCGAGGGCCGGATATCGGTTGGCAGAGCCTAAACCATTAGCCAAATGACACGCGGCGCAGTTTTTTTGGTACAACTCGGCACCCGGAGTGGTGAATTTCCGCTGCGAAAGCAGTTTGAAGGTATTTCCCCCATCGTAATAGGACGGTGATTCTTCGCGATAGGGGGCCAAACTCTTGAGATAATCCGCCATTGCGGCGAGATCGGCGTCGGTCATGTACTGTGTCGAATTAACGACAACCTCAGACATCGGGCCAAATGTCGCCATGCTGCCGTGGTGCCCAGACTTAAGGACGCCAATCAGTGCTTGCGGTTTGATGTTGCCCAAGCCTGACGACACTTCCCCTCGCAGGCTCGGTGTTGCATAACCATCGATAACCTGACCACCGGAAAGATAGACCAAACCGTTTTGATTATTGCTGAGTGCTTTCTCATTCATCGTTAACGCGTTGCGCGGCGTATGGCAGGCACCACAGTGGCCTAACCCTTCAACATAATAGGCGCCGAGAGCAATGCCACCGGATGGTGGTTCGGGCAAGGGTTCAGGAACCGTTGGGCCAAACAACCAGCGCCAATAGGTTAATGGCCAACGGATCGATAGCGGCCATGGTATGGAGTTAGCCGGGCTGGCTTGGGCTACGGCAGGAACGCCTTTCATAAAGTACGCATAGAGCGCTTGCATATCTGATTCGGCAATATTGCGGTAAGACGGCCAAGGCATCGACGGATAGAGGGTTGTTCCATCGCGCGCGACACCGTGGCGCAGGGCGCGGGCAAATTCACCATAGGTATATTTGCCAATGCCGTACTGTAAATCAGGGGTGATATTCGGGGGAACCATACCGCCGATCGGCGACAAGATCGGTGCGCCACCGGCGAACTCAGGGGCACCTGTTTTACTGTGGCAGGCTACACAGTCGCCGACTCGCGCTAGGTATGCGCCGCGCTCAATGTTTTGTTGATTAAACGTGACGTGTGATTCTTTTTTTGCGGGTAGGGGAAGGACGAGCGTGGCTCCCCAAGCGGCCAAGAGCAGTACCGCACCGGTGCCGACAAGCCATCCTATCCATCTATGCTTATTACTTGAGTGCTTTTTATTCGCATCATTATTCATCTTATCGTGCCTTTTTTAACATGACGGCTGGCGCGAATACACGCTAGCGAAACGCAGCTTCTGGCTGATAACCGGAAAGTATTTTATCTGTTTAAAATCAATATATTGATGTGTTTTTTGTTGGTGTGGCAAATGCATTTATTCTCTAACGATAAAATTAGTTTTTCATAAAACAGTTTGATATACAACATTTGGTGGAGTATTTACCGAGAATCGAGCCGGTAACGTTGATTAAAGGGGAGTGGATGTTGTGGGTTCATCAAGCGAGGCGGTTGCGGCGAAGGGAGCGATTCATATGCAATTTTTTCAAAACCGCTTGTGATGGCGGGCAAACGCGGTATTAGCTTGCGTCTGAAAGCGGTGACAGCATGACACGCATGTCAGGATAAGCGTGCCGGGCTTACCAATGTAAGCCATAAAATATTAGCGTAAAGAAACTGGCAAGCAGGGAATTTTCGCGTGCTAAAAAGTGAGAAAGGTGGGTTCTGTTGCCATAATGGCAGGCGTAATGGCTATTGCTCAGAGTATGGCGAATATGGGCGGGTTTCATCACCACAAATCCCGCCGTGCCATTTCTCGTTATTCAACTCAAGCGCTATACAGCGATAGGCAGATCGCTATCCTCTAGGTTTTCTGCGCGAGCGTCGCGATCCGATTGAGATAATCCAGCAACGCGGATTTTTCATCGGGGGTGAACAATGTCGATAATGCTTGTTCTTGTTCTTTTCCGACCCGTTCTAATGACTTCAACATCGCTTCGCCCTTAGGCGTCAATGTTAATGAGTAAGTACGTTGATTATCAGGGCGCCGCTTCCGCAACAACAGTTCTTCTTTACTTAAGCGCTGTAACAGTGGCGTCAGCGTTGATTTATCACGGCCAATCGCATGGCCTAATTCGGTTTGATTACATCCGGGGTTCTCTGCAATCACCGTTAAGGCAGTAAAGTGGCCGGGATGCAGGAAGGAAAATTCCCGCAAATTATCTTTATAGTGTTGAAAGCAAAGCTCTTGGGCGATACGTAACCGATGAGCAATAGCATCGCTGAGCCAACCCAGCTTCAATGATGTATTTACCGGGTCGTTTTGGCTGCTCTCGGGCGAGGTAATTCTTTTTTTTGACGTAACTGCATCATGACTCATCGTTAATTCACCCTGTCTGGGTCGTGTAAGTTATTGGTTAACCTTAGATACGCTGAACCTTGTTAAAGGCGAGCTAACCTATGACCATCGGTGAAAACTGTACCACGCAACACAGTTTTGAACAAAACAGTTCAGTTATGGTTAATAACTTAAATATCAACAAATTATGTATTTTACTGCCTGTTATGTGAACATCGGCGTGACTATTATTTTACCGTTTGGTGCATCTTAGCTGAGGTTAGGTGCGGATGAACGTCGCAAATGCGTCCGATCGTGCCAGAATTCTGACGCTTACTGGGTTGAGAGAGCGCTTACGGTTGACGAAGTTGTTGATTAAAAACGGCAAATATATTTCTTTTTAATCTATTGTTAACAGGTTTAACATGTCACCACTTTGTTCAAAATGATAATAATTATTTCAAACGTTAAATGGCATTACTGATGAAACCAATAGATATGAAAATCGCGCTGACGTCGGTGTGGATGGCACCGATGTTTTTTCCGGTTGCTGTCAATGCGGCGTCTGACAGCACAACAGAAGAATCGGTTATGGTGGTTTCAGCCAAGCGTAACGGCCTTTCTGAGTTAAGTACCCCAGCAGCGGTAAGCGTGGTCACCGGGGAGCAGATCCGTGATGCTAAACCGCAAATCAATCTTTCAGAAAGCTTTGCTAGCGTACCTGGCTTGCAAATTCAGAATCGTCAGAACTATGCGCAAGATTTACAACTGTCGGTGCGTGGTTTCGGTGCACGTTCAACTTACGGCGTTCGCGGCGTGCGAATTTATGTCGATGGTATACCGGCGACCATGCCTGATGGGCAAGGGCAAACGTCGAATATCGATCTTAATTCGGTCGAGAAGGTCGAGGTGCTGCGCGGGCCTTTTTCTGCTCTGTACGGTAATGCGTCTGGCGGGATGCTGAACGTCGAAACGCAGACGGGGCGGCAGCCAAATCAGGTTGAAGCGGGAATGTATAGCGGCAGCGACGGTATGTGGCGTTATGGCGTGAAAGCCACTGGCGCAACTGGGACGGGTACAGAGGCGGGGGATGTGAATTACGCCGTATCCGCCACCCGTTTTTCCACCCAGGGGTATCGCGATCATAGCGGGGCGCGCAAGAACCTGGGCAATGCCAAGTTAGGCGTGCAGATTGACGATGCGAGCACGCTGACGTTGTTGTTCAACAGTGTGGAGATCAAGGCTAACGATCCCGGTGGCCTGAGTAACGACGAATGGCGTGACAATCCGCGGCAATCACCGCGTGCCGAACAATACAACACGCGTAAAACCATTTCGCAGACGCAGGTGGGGTTGCGCTATCAGCGCCAGTTGAGTGCGGATGACGATCTGAGCATGATGATGTATGCCGGAGAGCGCGAAACTACGCAGTATCAATCGATTCCGGTGGCGGTGCAACAACGCAGTGAGCAGCAACCGGGAGGGGTGATCCAACTTGCGCGCCATTATGAGGGTATCGATACGCGTTGGACGCACCGGGGGCAATTAGCGGCGGTGCCGTATACCCTGACTGGCGGACTAAATTATGAATCGCTGCGAGAAAACCGTAAAGGTTATGAGAACTTCACTACGGTCAATGGCAACAATCAATTGGGGACGAAAGGGCGTTTACGTCGTGACGAACGCAATCTGATGTGGAATGTGGATCCCTATCTGCAAACATCGTGGCAACTGTCTCAGCGCTTGACGATGGACGCGGGCGTGCGTTTCAGTACCGTAAACTTTGATGTCAACGATCGCTATATTACCGCAGGCAATGGCGATGACAGCGGTAGTACGCGCTATCATCAGTGGTTGCCTGCCGGTTCGTTACGTTACGCGGTGAGCGAGGGATGGAACCTGTATTTGTCCGCTGGACGTGGCTTTGAAACACCGACCATCAACGAACTCTCCTATCGCCCAGACGGGGTGGCGGGGATGAATTTCGGCCTACAGCCAGCGACCAGCGATTCGATCGAGGTGGGCAGCAAGACGCGCATCGGTAACGGATTATTGACCGCGGCGCTGTTCCAAACCGACACCCAAAACGAGATTGTGGTGGCTGAGAGCCGCAACGGGCGTAGCAGCTACAAAAATGCCGGGCAAACCCGCCGCCGGGGTCTGGAGTTGGCGCTCGATCAGCAGTTTGGTGAGGCATGGCAAATGAAAATGGCCTGGACGCTGTTAGACGCACGTTATCGCAATGATATTTGCGGTAATAGTCAGTGTTCGGCCGACAAAATCATTCCGAGTGGCAACCGCATGCCCGGTATTGCACGTAACATGGGTTACGCTTCACTCGCGTGGTCGCCACCGGAAGGGTGGTATGCCGGTGCGGATGTGCGCTACATGAGTGACATCCAGGTAAACGATCAGAACAGCCAGCAGGCACCTGCTTACACGACGGTAGGGTTGGATACCGGCTACCGTTATCCCGTGGGTAATTGGTTAGTTAACGTATTCGGGCGCGTGGATAATCTCTTAGATCGTGAATATGTTGGCTCGGTCATCGTTAACGAGGGTAACGGCCGGTACTACGAACCGGCACCAGGCAGAAACTGGGGGGCGGGTGTCAGCCTTTCTTATTCCTTTGACTGATAGCCTACGGTTATTTTAAAGCATCACATTAGCTTCAAGCGGGGAGTTCCGCTTGAAGCTACGGGCAAATCCTTATCCATGTCCACTGTTACATTCGCCAATATAATAACCGAGTGGTACGGGTTGAACGTGTTTCCCCCTTCGAACTCAGTTAAATGATGATATTGTCATTAATCTCAAACGGGTTTTACCTGTTGTCAAAGCAGATTAATTTTTAATCGATAAATATAAGTGTCATCAAGGGGATTTTAATGTAATAGTTTGTTATTAAATGATAAAAAACTAATCGCGTTCATCGGTAAGTGACGATATGGCGAGAAATACAATCAGTAAAAAACAAAAATAATTAAAATTTTTACATTATGGCAACACGAAAACGCTAAATGTCATTATACTGTCATCATTAGGCGGTAGTTTTCACACGGTGCACAGCAGAGGCTGTAAATAACACTGCGGGGATCGCTAATGGTAAAGTCCTTGTTTGGGCTGCAAAGTAACAATGATGTCCTCTCTCTGAATTCTCGTTATAACGAGGGTGCACGCTTCGACTCTCTTTTTCTCATTCTTTCTCATTATGTCAACGTTCTCACTTCATACCTGAATCAATCTCTTTGCGCTCGTCCACCTAGTGAAACGTGGCACAACAATGCTGCCTTGGATTCACTTTATTTATTGGCTTATGCTGGCTTGAAGGAGGCCAAAACCTGATACGTGTGTGAAACATTAATCGCGCGGCAATACCGCTGCGGTGGGTGAAACAAACTGTAAGGTGCCACTATGGGAAGACAGAAAGCAGTGATCAAAGCACGTCGTGAAGCGAAACGCGTTATTCGTCGTGACGCTCGTAGTCATCGCCAGCTTGAAGAAGAGTCCGTAACCTCGCTGGTACAAATGGGTGGTGTTGAGTCTATCGGCATGGCGCGAGACAAGCGCGATAGCTCCCCCATCGAGGCGCGAACCGAAGCTCAGGGTCATTACTTATTAGCCATAGAGAATAAGCAGTTAATCTTTGCCACCGGCGAAGCCGGATGTGGCAAAACCTTCATCAGCGCGGCAAAAGCGGCAGATGCCCTGATTCATAAAGAAGTGGATCGGATTATCGTCACGCGGCCTGTTTTACAGGCAGATGAGGATCTGGGGTTCTTACCGGGTGATATTTCCGAGAAGTTTGCCCCTTATTTCCGGCCGGTGTACGACATCTTGCAACGCCGCCTGGGATCATCATTCTTGCAATATTGCCTGCGGCCTGAAATTGGCAAGGTAGAAATTGCACCGTTCGCCTACATGCGTGGACGTACGTTTGAAAATGCGGTGGTTATTCTGGACGAAGCGCAGAATGTAACGGCCAGCCAAATGAAGATGTTCCTGACCCGTTTGGGCGAGAACGTCACGGTGATCGTCAACGGGGATATCACGCAGTGTGATTTACCACGCGGGGTGACATCCGGTCTGAGCGACGCGATGGCGCGTTTTGAAGAGGACGAGATGATCGGTATTATCCGCTTTGAAAAACAAGACTGCGTACGCTCGTTACTCTGCCAGCGTACGCTCAATGCTTACAGTTAATTTCCCAACCGTGTATTAAAAAGGGCGCACCGGATGCGCCCTGAGTTTATTTGAGGCCGGCCAGCCTCAGGCGAATATCGTCATCATATACGCTGCGAATAACGCAAGATGGGCGGTGCCGTTAAGCACATTGGTTCGGCCGGTGGCGAATGAAATCTGGCAAAGAATCAATACCGTCAACATAACCACCATGTGCGGCGCCTGTAGGCCGAAAATTAGCGTTTGCCCGGTTAGGGTGGCGATGAGGGTTACCGCGGGCACCGTCAGAGAAATAGTCGCCAAAACAGAACCGAAAAACAGGTTCATCGCGCGCTGAACCTGATTATTTAACACCGCACGTAGTGCGCCAAGTGCTTCTGGTGACAGAATTAACAATGCCACCAAGAAGCCGGTAAACTGAGTTGGCGCATTCAGTTCGGTCAGCAGGCCTTCTAAAGGACCGGCATTGAATTTTGTCACCGCGATGACCGCGATTAAATGGACGATCAACCAGGCGGCATGCCATAGGCTGCTGTGTGACGAAGGCTTACCGTGATGGGGATCGCCATCGTCGTCTTCATGTTCGTAAACAAACAGGCTCTGGTGCGTTTTGGTCTGGATCAGCAGGAATACGCCGTACATGGCGGCAGAGATCGCGGCGACCAGCAGCGATTGCCCAACGCTAAAGTTACCGCCCGGCAACGCACTGGGTAACACCAGCACGATGACGGCCAGCGGGAAAATCGCAATCAGATATTGTTTGATGCCACCCAGATTCACGTATTGCGTTGCAAACTTACGCCCACCGAGCAGCAATGCAAAACCAACCAGCCCGCCGGTAACGATCATAATGATAGAGTAGAGTGTGTCGCGCATCAGCGCCGGAGCCGCATCACCGGTAGCCATCAAGGCAGAGATCAGGCTCACTTCAAGGATGACGACGGATAGGCTGAGGATTAGCGAGCCATACGGTTCACCAAAACGGTGTGCTAAGACATCGGCGTGGCGTACCACGCTGAACGCACTGCTCAGGATACCGATCAACGCAATAATGTTAATGCCAACGATTAACGAGAAATGGTTGGTGCTGCTCCACAGGTTGAGTACCACCAGAGCAACGATAGGTAACAGTAAAGAATACTCAGTGTGGCGGGATTTAGATCGGCCAGGATCGTGCTGCGACTTCATTTGCGTGCGTCTCCTTTCTTAAATTGCGGCTCCCGGCCGCAGCGTTCGTCTGGGCAGCCAGCTGCGCTGCCTATCCAAAACGTCATTAATATCAGATATAACTTGTGGATTGTACGTTGGAGTAGGGACGTTTATCGTAAAACAAGGAATTGCTTTATGTGACAAGGTTAACAAAAAAACCGCAATCAATGCGGCTTTTTTTACTTACTTTTACGCAACTAAGATGATTTTTATCTGATGTCGATTGAAAACAACACTTAGCAACATATTCTACTGTTAATTTGGTGGGTTATGATTTTCATGAATCAATATTATCCATAATTTCATGCCGTTTTTCATGATAACCTTCTTCATTTAGGCCATCACGCCAGTAAGGTACGGCATATAACTGATTACGTTCACATTGTCTTTCGCGACGCAAATAACGACGCAGGTTGACCACCAGTTGATCTTCACCGGCCAGCCAAAAATAAGTTTGTTCTTGCGGCAATGGCAGCGAACAGAATTGGGTGATTAATTCTTGCGTTTTATCGGTTCCGCCGATGATCCAGCTTAGCTCGAATCCCGCGGGTTTCTTGAGATCGATCGCATCGGCGCGACTGTCAACGCGGATAAATGCGTGGCCGGCTGCGTGTGGCGATAAATTTTCTAGCAACGCAGCAATCGCGGGCAACGAGGAGGGATCGCCGGCCAGGCAGTAAAAATCGGCTGCTGGTAGCATGGGCTTTGGCCCGCCAGGATTGCTGATACCAATCATATCGCCAACTTGGGCATTTCGGGCGAAATTCACGGCCGGGCCGTGGTGATCGTGTAACGCAAATTCGATATCAATTTCCCCCAGCTCTGGACGCACCGCGCGTACTGAATAGGTTCTTACCAATGGGCGAATGGCTGCGGGATGCCAAACCGGTCCGTTTTCGGTCAGGCGCGGTAAGTCCGGTTGTACTTGCCCTGCTTGTGGCAGGAAGATCTTGATGTGCGCGGCGGCGGCATTAGCCGGGTAATACTTCAAATCTTCAGCGTGGAAAGTGATGCGACGCAGATGTGGCGTGATATCACGTAGGCTGACGACGGCAATCAGATAAGGTGCGCGGCTGCGTGGGACTTCAGTGGTCACGATATTCTCCCGTTCTGGTTTTAAACGCAGTATATCACGATGATTGATAATGAGAATCGTTTGCCTATTTAAAGCTGGGTTGAGGCAATCAGCGGGTAAGATTGACATGCGATGCCTTGAGGTGTCTTTATTAACTCTGCGTTCAGGGGCGCGCATTCTTTGCGAATGGCTGCCCCTGATATTAATTTCGCTATACCATCAGCTTTGGCAGCCCATCAGTTCGGGCAATACGCCAGGTTTTTGTTTCAAGCTGTTTTGCACATCATCCGGCAAACCTGCCCACAAAATTAATCCCGTGCGTTTCTCCACTTCACTCACCGTGACGCGAAATTGGCAAAAGTCAGCACCGCGTGGGGTGCTTTGATCGAAGATAAAGGCGGCGTAATGGTTAACCGCCGGACTGTTATTGATAAAAATGACCTTCCAGTAGCCGCTGGGCAGGGTATGGTTTTTCGTGGTGCCCGGCAGTTTATCCATAGTGTGCTCATACAACGGTCCGGTGACGGTATACACCGAACTAATGTCCGCACGGGCAATCAACTTACGCTCCTGCTCTTCCAGCATCGCCCACGCTCCTTGATTGAGTTCAGATTTTTGCGGTGTGATATTGGAAAGGTAATTCAAAGATTCCCAATCGGAGACATTGGCCAATGACGCTAAAGGAGCCTGATGGCCACGATCAACCTGCAATGCGGCGTTGGCGCCTTTATAGTCCGCAGGTTCGAGCGTTTCTGCCGGGCTTAGCTCCGGATCGGTGCGCCAGTTACGTTTTTTGCCGCTGGCAAGCGTATCCTTAGTGATGTGGTAGGCCACCCAGTTAGCAAATTTGGTGTTGCTGTTGTTATTCAGCGTATAAGCATGCCTGACAATCGACACATTGGAGCTGCCACCCGTCGGGCAGCCGACCGCACAGTTATCGATGGACGCCAAGGTATCGGCGGAAACCTGTGTTGCCAATAGCAGCGTGGCGAATGTAATGATTTTAGTGAAATGCATAGTGGTATCCTCAATAAGTTAATACTGTATTTATTTACAGTAAATTGAACTTATCGCAGCAATACGGATACAACAATGCAACATATTCGTGTGGTGGATACGTAAGATGATATGTATTCATGGTTTGAGTTTTTAATAAAACACGGATGGTTTTCGTGCGCTGCTTTATCGTCGTGCCACGCCCCTACGGTACATCGATGCCGCGCTCGTACAGCCCACAGATATCCTGTTCGACGTAGTGGCCGGGCATACCCGGCCTGCTGTAATGCACATGCCGCATTGTGACAGCGGGCGCGGCATGCCACGCCCCTGCGGTACATCGATGCCGCGTTCGTACAACCCACAGATATCCTGTTCAGCGTAGTGGCCGGGCATACCCGGCCTGCTGTAATGCACATGCCGCATTGTGACAGCGGGCGCGGCATGCCACGCCCCAACGGTACATCGATGCCGCGTTCGTACAACCCACAGATATCCTGTTCAGCGTAGTGGCCGGGCATACCCGGCCTGCTGTAATGCACATGCCGCATCGTGACAGCGGGCGCGGCGTGCCACGCCCCAACGGTACATCGATGCCGCGCTCGTACAACCCACAGATATCCTGTTCAGCGTAGTGGCCGGGCATGCCCGGCCTGCTGTAATGCACATACCGTATCGTAACAATGGGCGTGGTAAGCGGGGGAGATGCTGCCAGAAGACTGATGATGTTGACGCGCTGCTTTATCGTTGGGGCATAGCGATGAGCAGAGAGGGAGTGTGTTTTCTAGGCGTAGCCAAACGCTTGAGTCTGATGCAGTAGAGGATTATCAGGGGGCAGATTTGCCCCCTGATGCGGCCGGTTATCATCGTTTCATGATGTGACGCGATGATAGCGGCCGATGAAACTTAACGAACCAAATGCAGGAAGTGCAGGTGTTTTTCGTACTGATCGAGAATATCGTGGATGATCTGTTCTTGCGTCCAGCCCATCACATCGTAATCTTGACCCCCTTCCTTCAGGTGTACCTCGCCACGATAATACTTATGTTCCTCGTCACGCTCTTCATCTTGCAGGCCGGCTAAGGCGAAAGCGGGCTGGATATAAGCACGCAGACGGACTTCATAGACGAAGTTCAGGTCGTCGCCCAGATCCACTTCAAAGCGGATGCGATCGTCCTGCGACTCATCAATGGAAGACACGGTGCTTTGCTTGGCCAATTCTGCTTCTACTAGCGTCATGGCCGGTTGAACCACCTCACTGACGAAGCGTTTCACCTGAGAACGTTTCGGGAAGTAAGCGATATTGCGCAAACGCCGCTGCCAAGAGATTGGGTTCCGCGCAGCGGTAGGAGCAATGGTAGTCATCATCTGGCTGTCGCGCTTATAAGCGTCGACGCGTAATGCCTTCAATAGACCATAAATGGATACCAGCAAAATGATCGAGAACGGTAGAGCACTGGCAATCGTCACCGTTTGCAGTGCACTTAAGCCACCCGCAATTAACAGCGCAATCGCGACCGCCCCCATCATGCCTGCCCAGAAAATTCGCTGCCATACTGGGGTTTGGTCTGAACCGCCAGAAGCGAGGGTATCTACCACCATCGCGCCTGAGTCAGCTGAAGTCACAAAGAACACCACAACCATTGCCATCGCGATAAACGACAGAATGTTGGAGAACGGGAAGTGCTCCAGGAAGTTGAACAGAGCCAGAGCGACATCGTTTTGTACGGTGTTGGCTAAGTCACGCGCGCCTTCTGCCATGATCAGATGAATAGCACTGTTACCGAAGAAGGTCATCCACAGCAGCGTAAAGCCTGCGGGAACGAACAGCACGCCGGTGACAAATTCCCGGATTGTACGGCCGCGTGAAACGCGCGCGATAAACATGCCAACGAACGGGGACCATGACAGCCACCAGCCCCAATACAACAGTGTCCAGCCACCTAACCAATTGCTGGATTTCGGTTCGTAGGCGTACAAGTTAAAGGTTTTACTGACGATTTCAGACAAATAACCGCCGGTATTCTCTACAAATGATTTCAGCAACAGAACGGTTGGGCCGAGTGCACCGACCAACACCAATAACAGCACGGCTAAACCGAGGTTTAGTTCAGACAGAATACGAATGCCTTTGTCCAACCCGGAAACTACCGAAATGGTTGCCAGACCGGTGATCACCACGATCAAGGTAACCTGTACCGTTTCGTTGACGGGCAAGCCGAACAGGTGATTAAGCCCGGCGTTAACCTGCAATACGCCATAGCCCAGAGACGTCGCGACGCCGAATACCGTACCGATAACGGCAAAAATGTCTACCGCGTGACCAATCGGCCCGTAGATACGATCGCCAATAATCGGGTAGAGCGCCGAGCGTAGCGTCAGCGGGAGGCCGTGACGATAGCTAAAGAATGCCAAGATCAGCGCCACGATGGCGTAAATAGCCCAAGCGTGCAGACCCCAGTGGAAGAAGGTCAGGCGCATAGCCTGTTTGGCGGCTTCCACCGTTTCCGGCGTACCGACCGGCGGTGAAAGATAGTGCATCACCGGCTCGGCGACGCCGAAGAACATCAGACCAATACCCATCCCGGCGGAAAACAGCATGGCGAACCATGAAACATAGCTGAAATCCGGCTGGGCGTGATCCGGCCCAAGCTTGATATTACCGTAACGTGACAGCCCTAAAAAGGTGACGCTCAACAAAATCAGGGCAACGGCAAGAATGTAAAACCAACTGGCGTTAGTGAAAATACCCTGTTGCAACGCTTTGAATTTACGGTCTGCTAACTCTGGGTACATGGCGGCAAACGCCACCAGAATAATGATTAATGCGGCAGAAATAAAAAATACCGGAGGATTGATATGGCTACGACGTGCCACGTTTTCAGTGTCGTTTTGGCTCATAGATACCTTCTAGCTAGTCCGTTAGGGAGTTAAGCTATTCGTTAAAAAACAACTCCATAAAAAACGGGCGAACAGACGCCCGGAAAATTGTGCCGGGGGAGTATACACTAAAATAGCATCGATTTTTAGTTTGCCACGTTAAGTAACTGCTGTTGAGCGGTTTTGCAGAGGTTTTAACCATAAAGACGCTGTACCTTATTGAAAGCGAGATACAGCGTCTAAAAGATAAAGCTTCGCTAAGAGCACGCCATCTAAGCGTAGCAGGAAAGTGGCGTTAGAAACGCCAAAATGCGCGGGAACAGAGAATAAGCAGCGGATAAATCTCCAGGCGGCCAAAGAGCATTGCCGCGCACATCATCCATTTGGCGGGATCGCTCAGTGTGCCAAAGCCCGCGGCGGTTTCGCCAAACCCCAGCCCCATGTTGTTAATACAGGCGGCAACGGTTGCAAAAGATGTCATCATGTCGTAACCCATCAGGTTAAGTGCCCAGATAAAGAAACAACTGAAGAAAACGTACAGGAAAAAGAAGCTCCACACCGAGCGCAGCACGCGATCGTGAATCGGTGCATCGCCCACCTTGATAGTGAAAATGGCATTGGGGTGTACCAACTGATTAACTTCGTGGCGGCTCTGTCTGTACATGATCAAAAAACGCAATGCTTTGATTCCGCCGCAGGTGGAGCCGACGCAACCGCCGAAGAAACTGGCGCCGAGTAGCAACATGATCGTGTGTGATGGCATGTTGGCATAATCAGCGGTGGCCAGGCCATTATCGGTCATCATAGAGCTGGTAAGAAAGAAGCCGTGGACGAAGGCGTCTTTGGCACCGTACATGCCGGAGCGGTACAGTTCTGCGACCACGATCGCGACCACGATGGACAAAATGAGCAGAAAGAAACGTAGCTCAGAGTTGCGGTAGAGCGGTTTCAGGCTGCGACGGCCCACCATCACGAAATACAGCGTAAAGTTAACGGCAGCCAGTACGGAGAAGATGCCGCCGACCATTTCAACGGCTGAACTGTCGAAATAGCCTAGGCTCTCGTTGCGGGTCGAAAAACCGCCGAGCGAAACGGTAGACAGGGCGTGGCATAGGGCGTCAAACCATGGCATACCTGCGAAGCGAAACGCGAGGGCGCACAACATGCCCAGCGACATATAGATCAGCCACAGGTTTTTTGCGGTATCAGCCAGACGTGGCGTCAGGCGCTCTTCTTTAAACGGCCCGGGCATTTCTGATTGGTATAACTTGGCTCCCCCGATGCCTAGCAAGGGAAGCAGCGCAACCGCCAGAACAATAACGCCTAAACCGCCAATAAAGTTCAGCTGGGCACGATAATAGAGGAATGACTTCGGTACGGCAGAAACATCATTTAATACTGACGCGCCTGTGGTAGTTATGCCGGACACGCCTTCAAACACAGCATCTACCAGGCTAATGTTAAGCGTATTATCCATCCACAGCGGTAGGGCGCTGATCAACGAGAAAAGTAGCCAAAACAAAACGATAATCAAAAAGCCGTCTTGGGTACGCAATTGAACTTTGGATTGCTTACTACTGAACCACCCTAATCCGCCGATCGAACCTGCGATGACTAATGTATAGAAAAAGGAAAAAACACTTTTTTCTTTGTACAACAGTGCCATCAAGAGAGGTGGAATCATTGAAAGGCTGTAAAGAACAACCAGAAAACTACAAAGATGAACCACAATGAGAATTTGTTTTGTTTTAACCATGCTTGCGCCCAAACTGCCAGTGGCAATACATCCAACTATTCAAGTGTTTATTCATTCTATTTCGCATTGCATTATGCTGATGCTGACCGTTTTCTTCGTCTAACGGGTGCGGGCAAAGACCTGGAGCCGTTCTCGCACCGACTGCGCGCGTAACGAGCACCACAATGCAACCTGAGTTCTCTAGGGTATAGAGAGAATAAAGCGGGCGATATAAAAATTTCATAAAAATTAACTGTAACTCAGTGACTGCGGCTCCTTTTTAACTTAATGAAGGGGGGCGTTATTAGGGATTGTAGCGAAGCGGTCAGATTGCGCTCGTAAGGTGTCTGATAATTGAACAAACCCTCATCCATATTTTGACATTCTTGGTTGCTTGCCGGCGCGAGCAAGCAACCAAAGGCAATCAATCAACAGCCAAATGCACGATCAATGCTTTGATGAAAAGGTAAAAATGGTGTGTTGAGGCTGGATGAAGAGAAGAATAGGGCGACTAAACTGAGCCATACGTTATAAGCGAAGTAAATCAATACCCCATAAAAATTAGCACGCTTGAGTGGCACACTACCCGCATCAACAAACTGACGATAAAAACCGTGGTTTTCGGATTTAATAGGTTGGTATGAAAGTCGGTTCTGAGTGCATACCAATCACTGATGAGACGCTGGGGCTTTGCGTTGGTTATTGGAATGTTATGAATATGGTTCAAAATGGTAACATCTAACGCCATCAGAGCAGCAGCCATAAAATTTTCAGCATAGTAAACAATTAGTATGATTGTTGTATTGGTGCCCCTATGTCCGCTAGCGCATAAGCCATGTGAATTAATGCGTCACGTTAGCGATAATGCCAAAGGTGTTGCAGACCCCGCTACAACCTGAAATGAGCAATCTGCTCCGTGGTGCAATCGCGAAATCTGTGTCAGGACTGATTACTGAGGATAAAGTAATAATGATGACGGCGATAAGCTTAATCATAGTTACCGCGAATAATAAAATGTAAGATAATTCGCACAATTTATGTAAGGGTAACGAGAAGCAATCGATGAAAACTAGCGATATCGGTGAGAAAATATCACGCAAGATTGGCCGGCAGATTTCGTTAGGTGGGCTACGATGTTTCGAAGCGGCCGCGCAATTGGAAAGTTTTACTCAAGCTGCGCAGAGTCTCAGTTTGACTCACGGCGCGATCAGCCGCGCGGTGCGGGCGATAGAGGATGAACTGGGATTGGCGTTATTTGAACGCCAGCATCGGCGAGTCTATCTCACTAATGCGGGGCGTAAACTGTTTCGAGCGACTCAACAGGCGTTCAACAGCCTGGAGCAAACAGTGCAAGAACTGTACCGTCAGGCTCGAGATGCGCCGCTCGTGCTTTCTTGCGAGCCGACATTATTGATGCGCTGGCTGATCCCTCGTATTTCGCAGTTCCAACAGGCGTACTCAGAAATTAATTTGCAACTGGTCGCTGGGGATGGACCGGTGGCATTGAACGAAAACATTACGCTGGCTATTAGGCGTAATGATGTCGAATGGGCCCATAATTGGCATTGCGTTACCTTGTTCACTGAGAAAGTCGGGCCGGTATGTAAACCCGAAGTGCTTGCAAGCTTTGTTGAAGGTGGTGGAAGCGAAAGGCGTTTGCGCCGTGGGGTGACATTATTAAATACAGCGACGCGTCCTGATGCTTGGCATCATTGGGCACAGGCACAAGGTGTTTCACTGGAAGGGTTACCGCAGCAAAATTTTGATCACTTTTACTTTAGTCTACAGGCAGCGGTGGCCGGCTTAGGCGTAGCCATCGGGCCGTGGCAGTTAGTCCGTGATGATATTGATGCCGGTTTACTGGTGGCACCGTTTGGTTTTCAGCAGGATGGCAGCGGATATTGTCTGTTGACGCAACAACCGATTGTGCCAGACAGTGCTATCGAGAAACTGGCGATTTGGTTACAAAATCAATAACTGCGGGGGCGTGGGGGGATTTAGGAATGGCTCCTCGTCCTGCTTGAAGCAGTCTTTGTGTTGGCCGCCTTCATTTACTGATATCACTGATGGATGCCCGATCATCGGGATGTACACGCTTGCTGCTCTGCCGATTCTTTAGCCCAGCACAAGGGATTAGAACGTAACATTACGGATAAAATGCAGTGGTTCATTACCATAGTTGGCGTAGGCATAGTGTTGATCGCTGTTGAAGACGTGGGTTTCACCTGCTGGCAACGTCAGTATGCCGTTTTCCAACTCCAGCGTCATGCAACCACTGATGACGTAGATAATTTCATGCCAGCCTTTTGCATCCGGCACGGAGTGATAGCATTCGCCTGGCATTAGCGCCCATTGCCACAGTTCTACCCGCTGTCTGGCAGGGACGCTGGCTGTAAATATCGCCTGACTCTGCGCTTGCTTTCCCTGCCAGGCCAGTTCACCAATTAGGTGGCTGCCGCGCGTTTCCGGTGCCTGGATCAAATCGGTAAACGATATGCTTAGTGCTGCCGCCAGTTTGTCCAACACGGCGAGGCTCACATTGCGCTCGCCGCCTTCGATACCGGCCAACATGCGTCGACTAACGCCGGAAAGCTCGGCCAGAGCCATTTGACTTAATCCTGCCAGTTGGCGATAACACCGCAAATTGGTGCTGAGATATTGCAAAACTTTCGGTGCGTCGGTTTTTGCTTTGTGCACTATATTGCTCATTGTCTGATGATGCCTCATACTGGCGGGATCTGTGCATTATATTGCACTTAGCATGAAGGGCAAGTCGGTGTCAGCGTTAAAAAAAACCTTTACTCCCAACGTTTTTCTGAAAATAAAACCTCAGGAAGCGATACTTATTTTCATCACCATGATCTGGGGCGGAACCTTCTTGGCTGTACATCATGCCATGATGGTAAGCGGCCCGTTTTTCTTTGTCGGTTTGCGATTCGGCACGGCCACCTTGGCCTTGACGTTATTTTCATTGAAAGTTTTGCGTGGTTTGACGTGGTATGAGTTGAAAGCGGGCGTATTCATCGGCGCTGCGATTATGTTTGGTTATGGCTTGCAAACCGTGGGGTTGCAAACCATCAGCAGTAGTCAGTCAGCGTTCATTACGGCGATGTATGTGCCTATCGTACCGTTATTGCAGTGGTTGGTACTTGGGCGTTTCCCAGGAGTGATGTCATGGATTGGTGTATTGCTGGCTTTCACAGGACTGATGCTGTTGGCGGGGCCAAGCAGCAGTGATACGGCGTTCAGTATCGGTGAGGTATTAACGTTGGTCAGTACGCTGGCCATCGCGGCTGAAATTATCCTTATTAGCGCTTATGCCGGCAAAGTTAATGTTAAACGCGTTACCATTGTTCAATTAGCAACTGCATCGCTGCTTTCTTTCTTAATGATGGTGCCGACAGGTGAGTCTATTCCGGCGTATTCTGACTATTTACTCTACAGTGCAGTGGGCTTAGGGATGGCCAGCGCACTGATACAGGTGACAATGAATTGGGCGCAGCGTAGCGTTTCACCGACCCGAGCCACGGTGATCTATGCCGGTGAGCCGGTATGGGCTGGCGTCGTCGGGCGTATCGCGGGAGAGCGCTTACCGGGCGTAGCATTGCTCGGTGGCGCATTGATCGTCGTTGGCGTGATCGTCAGCGAGTTGCGTATCCGTCGTAAAGCGAAGCCGGATATTGTGGCTGAAAGTTAATCGTGATGCTTGGTGTTGGCATCATGTAGCACTCTGTTGCAGATATGGCGTGGTCGGCCAGTGCGGGGAAGACACATCCTTCCCCACAATCCATTATGCGTGTTGTCTTTTCCGCACCAGCATATAGCCAATACCCAAAGTGATGAACCACAGTGGTGTGACCATCAGTGCCTGGCGTGTATCATTTTGTAGCGTTAGCAAAACCAGCACAAAGGCGAAAAATGCCAAGCAAATCCAACACATTAACTTGCCAGCAGGCATTTTGTAGGCGGATTTTTGGTGCAGCTGCGGGCGACGCTTACGATAAACAAGGTACGAGCACAGGATGATGCTCCAAACGAACATGAACAAAATGGCTGAGACGGTGGTGACCAACGTAAATACGGTGACGACATTGGGAATCATATAGATCAGTACAACGCCACCTAACAGACAGAGACATGAAAACGTCAAACCGTTGGCCGGTACGGCGCGCTTAGACAAGCGGGCAAACGATGTTGGCGCATTACCTTCTTGAGCCAAGCCATACAGCATACGGCTGGTGGAGAAAACCCCGCTATTGGCAGAAGAGGCGGCAGAGGTTAGCACCACAAAATTAATCACGCTGGCGGCAGCCGGTAGACCGACCATCACGAACAATTCAACAAACGGGCTTTTATCCGCCACCACCGAACGCCATGGCGTGACTGACATGATGATAATCAGTGAGCAAACGTAGAACATGATAATGCGCAGCGGGATGGCGTTGATAGCGCGCGGCAGCGATTTCTCGGGATCTTTGGTTTCGGCAGCGGTCGTGCCCACCAGTTCGATACCGACAAAGGCGAAGATGGCAATTTGAAAGCCAGCGAAGAAACCGCTGATGCCAGTAGGGAACATACCGCCGTCATCCCACAAATGTGAGAATGAAGCCGTTGTGCCGGTAGGTGATTGGAAATGCGTGGCAATCATCACTAAACCTGCAATGATCAACGCGATGATTGCCACGATCTTGATCATCGCAAACCAGAACTCCATTTCCCCGAACATTTTTACCGTCGCGAGATTCAGGCTGAGCAGCAGCAGTACGCACAGCAGTGAGGCGACCCATTGTGAAAGCTCAGGGAACCAGAATTGTGCGTAGGCGGTTATTGCAACGACGTCCGCAATGCCTGTCACCACCCAACAGAACCAATAGGTCCAACCGGTGAAAAAACCTGCCCATGGCCCCAGCAGATCGGCTGCGAAATCACTGAAAGATTTGTAGTGTAAGTTGGAAAGTAGTAACTCACCCATGGCGCGCATCACGAAGAACAGCATAAAACCGATAATCATGTACACGAAGATGATCGAAGGCCCAGCCAAACTGATGGTTTTCCCTGATCCCATAAATAACCCAGTACCGATGGCGCCCCCGATGGCGATCAGTTGTATATGTCGGTTGGTCAGGTTTCTGCGTAGATGCTCTTCAGACGCAGTGTGGGTATCGGTTGTAATTTTTGCATGATCTACCATCTGATGATGTCCTGTATTGCCTGTCTTAAATCGTCTTCGGCGCTCTGAGCTGGCTCAGTCGGCCTCTATTGCTGACGGCGCGTGGTATGACAGTAAGAAAGTTCGCCTTACTCGCCTGTTAGCAGCCTATCTATTGCGATATGAGAGCGCGTAGGAGGCATCGTTAAAATTGTGCACAACCATGGCGAGCCATGATGTTTAAGGGGCGCAAGATTACTCCTTGGCCTGGCAAATTAACAGACTTTATGGTGGCTATCTTGTTGATAAAAAAAGAAGTTAAAATTTCGCATGAAAAAAACTAATGTTAAAAAAGGCGGGCTAAAACGTAATGGACTTCACATTATTAAAGCAGCAGATGTGTTGTTAAACATGTGCGACAGTATACGCAACCATGCGCTTTATTGACCGATCGTTACCTTCTATTTCATAACAATCATACCGTTATCGCCGTATTATCCGGTTAATGAATATCCCGTACGGCAAATTTTTTGCCGTAAGAAAGCGCATTTTCCTCTTTGCATCTGATCTCGCAAGGTGGTGTGGTGTATTCAGAGTAGGGAGACAGCGAGATTTTTTATGCTGGAAGGCGTGCGTTTACCCGCAAAACAGATCATGAAAAATGGGTAGCGGAGATTTGTTCTTGTCAGTGTTCTGGGAAGGTTTTTTGGCGTGGTAAATTGAGGCAATCGGGCGGATAGAACGCTTTGCCGATCACAAATTACGGATAAATTAATACCCGCTCTCCATGGGCAGAAGTAAGCTTGTTATTAATGGAACTACCAAAGAAGGGGCTGAATATGTACAAGACCATTTTAGTGCCGGTAGATATTGCAGAAGAGCAACTGACTGAAAATGCGATAAAACACGTTGAGTACCTGGCTAAATTGTCAGGTGCAAAAGTACATTTATTCCACGCGTTGCCGGATGCTTCGGCATTTGTTACGGCGTATTCGTTTGGTATAAAAGAGTTTGAAAATCAAGCGGAGGTCATTGCACTCGATAAACTGAAGAAAATTATTTCAGAAATGGATATTCCGTTAGAACGACTGGCGTATACCATCAGTTTTGGTTCGCCGCGTGACGAGGTATTACAACTTGCCGCGGAGATTGACGCGGATCTGATCGTCGTTGGTTCACGTCGGCCAAGCGTAAAAACGTATCTGCTCGGCTCCAATGCTGCCGCGATTGTTCGGCATGCCAAAACCTCCGTCATGGTAGTCCGTTAGTGGTGAGTTAAGGCCTGTGAAACAGGCCTATTACTGACTGCGTCCGCGTCATGCCCATATCGTAGCTGCTACAATAAGGCATCAATATCTATTAAACAGGCGAATAAAGGATGACTGACGCACTGATTACCTTGGGATTATGCCTTTTGCTACTACCGTTGTTGCTATGGTTGATTGCAAAAGCGCTGTCGTCAGCGAAACCTAAGCCTGATGAAAATCGCAAAGCTAAACCAAAAACAGGTATGCCAAATGGTGAAGATGAGTAACCGCTTCGCAATATTACCATTGTGGCCAATAGTAGGTTTTTTCATGCCAACCCTTGCCGTACATACAAGACTCGATGGTCGCTGAACGGGCGCTTGCATTACGATCGTTTTGTACTGTACGGAATGAAGGGCGTGGCTCAAAGCGATAGCCATTTGGGCACGTTTTTTTATTTTTTTCGCAGGTCACGTATTTATCGCTGTAATCAAATTCGAAATCCCTGACCACGTCGGGAGGAAAGCGATCGAAGCCGCGAGCTTCGCATTCGGCATAATCCGCTTGGCGGTCTATCTCACCGCCACCGGGGCGTTCCCACTGAGTACAACTGACCAGCGTCACTATCGGTAATATCACTAAAAAACGACAATTCTTCATCGTATCCTTACTCACTTACGCTCTCTTAGTTGCTAGGATTATTCCTAGCTGCAATGCTGCGAATTCTAATCAATTGTTAGTAAAATTAAAAAAGAGAATGATTATCGTTTATAAATGATTGAGGTTAGTGCTGAAGAGCTATCGTCTATACTTGGTGCTGACTTTCCTTGGAGGCGACCATGCTGCGTATGCTCATTATTATCTTGATTTTGCTGGCAGTCGTAGGAGGAGTCTTATGGTTAGGACGGTTATTACCGCTGGGATATAATCCGTTCACACCGCTTTCAATACACGATCCGCCGACTTTTATTACGCGGATGAAAATAAACTGGGTAACTGGCGATCGGCAACGTTGTCTTACTCTCTTGGCGCAGGCGCGTGCTGATGGACGGATAGATTATCAACAGGAACAGGATGTTCGCGGTGATTGTCCTTTATTGTCGCCGATTCGCGTAAAAAGCTTTGGGCAGGTAAAATTGAGCGCTAGTTTTTTGGCCAGTTGCCGACTGGCATTACGCAGTACGATGTTTGTTTCGCAAGTTGCTGCACCGCTCGCGCAGCAGCAACTGGGATCTCATTTAACGCGAATTGATCATTTGGGGAGTTATGCTTGCCGTAATATCTATCATCGCCCAGAGGGACGATTGAGTGAACATGCGACGGCAAATGCGTGGGATATTTCTGGTTTTCGCTTGGCAAATGGCCAGCGTTTACGGATAGAAAAAGATTGGCCGAAAGAGACAAGCAATGGCCTATTTTTACGCCGTGTGTTTCACGACGGATGCGGTTTTTTCGGTAATTCCCTCGGGCCTGAGTATAACTCGGCACATGCTAATCATTTTCATTTTTCCGTGCGGGGATATGGCTTGTGTCATTGAATATGGTGTATCGATCGGGTAATGAGAATAATCTCAATTAATGGGATGTCTATGAATAAATTTTATTATTTTTATTGAGTCTACTTATTTAAATATGCGGTTGTCGGACGGTTTTAAGATATTTCTTGCGGATAATGTGATTTCGAACGCGCATTCCACGCCTAGGGGGTATGCTGATGGGAAGTTGTCTTAATTTGTAGCTCAACGCGTTTTCATCAACGGCAGGCGCTGTTTCTCTTGCTATTATTAAAGATGATTTTTTGAGGAGTGCAGGATGAAGCGTTACGCAGCGTTACTCATTACTACAGTGTTTTTATCGGGGTGTGCTACGCAGGCTGTTCCACTACAACAGGCTAAATCACCACCGCCAAGCCGCCTGATGCTTTATCAAAATATGCCAACAACGCCTTATGCGACGGTTATTGTGATACGTGACAGCGGGATGTTGGCAAGTACGTGCCGTACCGGTGTTTATGTTAACGGTGAGTTTGCGGCTTCGTTGGCGAGTGAGGAGAAAGCCGAGTTTCGGGTGCCGATAGGTAACAATACACTCACTATTGGTCAGGATATGATTGAAAGCCATCTGTGTATTTGGCGGAAAACGGCAGGACAGCAGCCGATGACCTTACGTGCTGGTGAAGTACGTTATTACCGTATTGGTGGTGATGTACAGCGCGGTTTTATTTTGCAGTCTGGGCGCGCATAACACTTTTGCTTGTCATCCAGAACACACTACAGCCCCGTAATGATATACGGGGCGTATTGACGCCATCGCTCGTTATTGACGATAAGCGTGTTTGATCTGAAGCAAGCTGTTCTTGAATACTTCAGCTTGGGTAGGGTCTTCAATTTGAGCGATGAAACGCTCCAGATTAATGATGACTTTTCCCGCATCAGCTTGGCCGATGGATTTCAAGATCAGCGTTAGCGTAGCTTTCAGGCAGGCGACTTCCGTAGCCAGTGTTTCTGGATCTGCAGACGTAGTGAAATCAACGTTGCTCATTTTATCTCCTGATTTTGAGGTCGTAGCCGTATAAATTGCAGTTATATGCAAATCAAAAGTGACTTAATTCACTTTAGCGTATGCCGGCACCGTTAAGTTGGCGGCGGAGTATAGCATAGCATTTTGTCCCAACCCGCACCGTTTGGATTGTTGTTTGGCTATTGGTTTAGTACATGGGTCCGTGCTTGACTATCAATGACGGAAATTATCTCGATTGGTCGATAGAGCCTAATGAATAGATATGTACCTACAGCGGAGGAATAATGTGCACGGATATTCCTAAATGGTTAATAAGTATTTAGAACCCACGTTATTGAGGTTGTTTTCAGCATATTTATCAATGAAAATGGCATCTTTTAGTGCGCTAGCGGTATGATTAGCGAATGCTTAGATGTTAGTGTAAATGAACGCAGTATTTCATCGCTAATGAGAAGGGGAAGTTGTGTTAGCGGTGATAAAAATATGAAAAAATAGGCCTATTTCGCAACGTTGATCGAAGGTACGTATTAATCTGTATTCATTATTTGATGAAAACCAAGTAATATCTATCTAGATAATAGAGGCTGGTTGCGTTACTCCCCCTTTTTTTGGAGATTTTTCCTTGATTAGCGTTCTTCTTGTTGATGACCACGAACTGGTGCGCGCAGGGATACGACGCATTCTTGAAGATATCAAAGGCATAAAAGTTGTCGGAGAGGCTCAGTGCGGTGAGGATGCCGTTAAATGGTGCCGTGGCAACTCGGTTGATATCGTACTGATGGACATGAATATGCCGGGTATTGGAGGGCTGGAAGCCACTCGTAAGATTGTGCGTTACGCGCCTGACATTAAGGTTATCATGTTGACCATTCATACTGAAAATCCATTGCCTGCGAAGGTGATGCAGGCTGGTGCGGCTGGCTACTTGAGTAAAGGGGCGGCACCGCAGGAAGTGGTGAACGCCATTCGTTCAGTACATTCTGGCCAGCGTTATATTGCTTCGGACATTGCTCAACAGATGGCGCTTAGCCAACTGGAACCACAGACAGAAACGCCGTTCAGTTGTCTTTCTGAACGTGAGTTGCAGATCATGTTGATGATTACCACAGGGAAAAAGGTCAATGAGATATCCGAACAATTAAATCTTAGTCCTAAAACGGTGAACAGCTACCGCTACCGGATGTTCAGCAAATTGAACATCAGCGGCGATGTGGAGTTGACTCACTTAGCGATCCGACACGGTTTGTTTAATGCGGAGACCTTGTTAAGCGGTGAGTAAGCGTTTTGATGACAAAGCATTCCTTAAAACCGTAACCAGCCAGCCTGGCGTTTATCGTATGTATGACGCCACTGGCACGGTTATCTATGTTGGAAAAGCTAAGGATCTGAAAAAACGTCTTGCCAGTTATTTTCGTGCGCAGGTTGGCAGCCGTAAAACCGAAACGCTGGTAAAGAATATTGAACAAATAGACGTAACTGTTACACATACCGAAACAGAAGCGCTCTTATTAGAACATAATTACATAAAATTATATCAACCACGATATAATGTTCTGTTACGTGATGATAAATCTTACCCTCTGATTTTCCTCAGTGCTGATACGCATCCGCGATTGACAATCCATCGTGGCGCCAAGCACGCTAAAGGGGAATATTTTGGGCCATTCCCCAACTCTTATGCCGTGCGCGAGACGTTGGCGTTGTTACAAAAGCTGTTCCCAATTCGCCAATGTGAAAATAGCGTATACCGCAACCGTTCGCGGCCTTGCTTGCAATATCAAATAGGCCGATGCTTGGGCCCTTGTGTCGGTGGCTTGGTGAGCGAAGAGGAGTATCAACAACAGGTTAATTACGTTCGCCTGTTCCTTGCAGGTAAAGATCAGCAAGTGTTACACCAGTTAATCGAGCGTATGGAAAAGGCCAGCAAGGTGCTGAACTTTGAGGAAGCAGCGCGGGTGCGCGATCAAATTCAGGCGGTGCGTCGGGTAACTGAGCGCCAATTTGTTTCTGGTAATAGCGACGATCTCGATGTTATCGGTGTATCGTTCCAGTCTGGGTTGGCTTGTTTGCATGTCTTGTTCATCCGCCAGGGTAAGGTGTTGGGTAGCCGTAGTTATTTCCCTAAAATCCCAGGCGGTACCGAGATCGGTGAAGTGGTACAGACGTTTGTTGGCCAGTTCTATCTACAAGGCAGCCAAGCACGAACCTTGCCCGGAGAGATTTTGCTTGACTTCACCTTACCTGAAAAAGCGTTGCTGGCTGAGTCACTGTCGGAATTGGCAGGGCGTAAAATTTCTATTCAGAGCAAACCGCGCGGCGATAGAGCACGCTACCTCAAATTGGCGCGAACCAACGCGCATACTGCGCTCGTCACCAAGTTAGCACAACAATCAACCATTCATCAGCGGTTGGCTGAGTTGGCGAAGACGCTCAAGTTGGCTGAGATTAACCGTATGGAATGTTTCGATATCAGCCATACTATGGGTGAACAAACTATCGCTTCTTGTGTCGTGTTTGATGAAAATGGCCCGGTACGCGCAGAGTATCGCCGTTATAACATTACCGGCATTACGCCGGGTGATGACTATGCGGCAATGGCGCAAGTATTACGTCGCCGTTACGGCAAAGCGTTAGAGGAGAAAAAAATCCCAGACGTGATTTTTATTGATGGCGGTAAAGGGCAGTTGGGCATGGCCATTGATGTGTTTACTGAGTTAGATGTACCTTGGGATAAAAGCAAGCCGCTATTAATCGGTATTGCTAAAGGAAGTGACCGCAAGGCCGGGTTGGAAACGTTGTTTTTCGTGCCAGAAGGTGAGGGCATTTCCCTCCCGCCAGATTCCCCGGCACTGCATGTTATTCAGCACATCCGTGATGATTCCCATAATCATGCGATTACCGGCCATCGTCAAAAACGTGCGAAAGTCAAGAATACCAGTGCATTAGAGTCTATTGACGGTGTTGGACCTAAACGGCGTCAGATGTTGTTGAAGTATATGGGGGGACTTCAACCATTATTGAATGCCAGCGTTGAGGAAATTGCAAAAGTGCCGGGTATTTCACAAGCATTGGCAGAAAAGATCCACAATGCATTGAAACACTGAGGGCAATGTAGCAACATACTCATTATTTCCACTCAAGCCAGATAGTTACCGTAGCATTATGCAATTGAATATACCGACGTGGATTACCCTGTTTCGTGTAGTTCTGATCCCATTCTTTGTTCTGGCGTTTTATTTGCCGTTCACTTGGGCCCCGATGGTTTGCGCCATAATATTTGTGTTTGCGGCAGCAACCGACTGGTTTGATGGATTTTTAGCCAGGCGCTTGAAGCAAACGACGCGTTTTGGCGCATTCCTCGATCCTGTTGCTGATAAAGTGATGGTTGCTATGGCGCTGGTGTTGGTCGCGGAACATTACCATTCATGGTGGATCACGCTACCTGCAGCGACGATGATTGCTCGCGAGATTATCATCTCTTCATTACGTGAATGGATGGCTGAGATTGGCAAGCGCAGCAGCGTGGCAGTTTCTTGGATCGGTAAGGTGAAAACCACGGCTCAGATGATGTCGCTCGTTGGTCTGTTATGGCGCCCCGATCATAATGTTGAGTATGCGGCGATAGGTTTGTTGTACATTGCTGCCGTGTTGACTTTTTGGTCAATGTTCCAATATTTAAACGCAGCGCGTGATGATTTGCTGGAACCGTGATCAATACGCTGCAAAAATCGTCAAACAAACGTGATGAGGCAACAATTTTATTGACTCATCACGTCAGGTAAGTAGAATGCATCGCATCGGAAGGCAGCGATGGTTTGCAGAAAGTTAGCAAAAAAATCAGCAAGTTCTGATGATGCGGGAATAGCTCAGTTGGTAGAGCGCAACCTTGCCAAGGTTGAGGTCGCGAGTTCGAGCCTCGTTTCCCGCTCCAAATTAAACAAGGTTGGTACTTTACGAACCTTGTAGCTTGAAAAAGTAAATAGTATTACGGCGCGTTAACAAAGCGGTTATGTAGCGGATTGCAAATCCGTCTAGTCCGGTTCGACTCCGGAACGCGCCTCCAAATTCCCGAGCCCGGGTGGTGAAATCGGTAGACACAAGGGATTTAAAATCCCTCGGCTTATGGCTGTGCGGGTTCAAGTCCCGCCCCGGGTACCAGGGAATAAATTTTAGAATAATCAAAGCAGTATGTAGTAACGTTATAGCCGCCGAAAGGCGGTTTTTGTTTTATACCTTCTCTCCTTGTTCTACACCCCAAATTTTTTCCATGCACTGTCAGTGATAAAACAACTGATTAATCATATCCTGATATGAACAGTTACTACGGCGGACGTGCGGTTTACAAAATAATACTGTGTTCTGGCATCGTCGTTTTATCGCAAGATGTACTTTCAAAAGCACAATACTTTCCCCTTATTTTGCTATACAAACATGTTCTGAAACGTTGTAGTGTTGTAAGTATCCCGCATAATCGAGCCATTCACATTTAGAGATCTTCCGGCATACTCAATCTGCCAACGAAGGAGATCGCTATGCGCAAAGCCCGTTTTACTGAGCATCAGATTATCGCCATAATTAAGTCCGTTGAGGCCGGACGAACTGTTAAGGATGTTTCCGACATCAGCCTTGAGAACCGGGCACTGAAATACGTTATCGAAAAAGTTCTGAAACCAGCCTTTAAGCGTGAGCGGGGGGCATATGTGATAACGACATTTGGACTGAGTGTCTGTCAGGCCTGCCGGAGTCTGAATCTGAACAGAACCGTTTACCATTATCGCCCAGACAGCACGCGTGACGAACCCGTTATTGTCGCGTTGCAGGCTGCGGCCGAACGGTATCCACGCTATGGTTTTCCAACGTTGTTTCAGGTTCTGCGACGGCAGAGATACGCGTGGAATCATGAAAGGATCCACCGTGTTTACTGCCTGCTTAAGCTGAATTTTCGCTGCAAAGGTAAATAATGCCTGCCGGTGCGCAATCCATCAGCGTTGGCTACGCCAGAAACGTTTTCATGCATGACGTCTTGATTTGCGCTCGTCGTTTTCGCACGTTCAATGTCGTTGATGACATTAATCGAGAGGCCTTATCTATTGCAATAGACCTGAACCTACCCGCCAGCGAGTGGGTCGTCTCCTCGATAGGATCGCGGCAAACCGTGGCTATTCGATAATGCTTCGCATGGATAATGACCCGGAGTTTATCTCTCTGACACTGGCTGAATGGGCAGAAAAGCATGCAGTAAAACTGGAGTTTATTAAGCCGGGGAAACCAACGCAGAATGCTTTCATTGAACGTTTTAACCGGACATATCATACAGAAGTACTCGATTTTTATCTGTTCCGGACACTGAATGAAGTGCGTGAAATCACAGAGTAATGGTTGTCAGAATATAACTGTGAACGCCCGCACGAATCGCTGAATAATATGGCACTGGAGGAATACCGCCAACAACAATATCAGGCCGGGAGCTCAAAAAGTGCGTGGAACTAGAGCGGGTCTTTTTATAAACGATAGCGGCGTAAATTTCTGATAATGGATCGGTCGGCTCTTATCTTTCTGGATCACTTCGACTCAATCGCATGCCATAACCCACAATCAATAATGTTATTTACTGATTGAGTTTGATAGGTGTTATCGTATTGTTGCTGGGATGTTTCTTATATAGCACATCATAAAACGGTATCCTCTCCTCACAATACTTCTACAATTGTTGTAACACTATAGAGACTGATAGTGACTCATGTGCAATTGGCAAATTCATAACAGATCTTGTCAGGCCATTAAAAATACATTGATGCTTAGATAATTTTTTGAAAACTATGAGGTATGAGATGAGTAATGTAACGAAGACAGTGACAAAAGATTTTAATTTCAACAGTCAAAGATATAGGGTGTTTATCTCCCATAAAAAAATACGTTTGGACATTTCCAGCCTGTATATATTATGGATGCTAATTCACAATTTGACATAATGGTTAAGAATAACAACGAGAATGATGGCGCACAGGTGATCTATATTGGCGTCGGTTATCAGGATGGTGTAGATATAAAGCAATCCAGAACTAAAGATCTTACGATCTATTCAGCAGATGAAGAGTTTGCAAACGGCGGCGGAGCGGAAGATTTCTATGACTTTATTGTTACGTGTGTCCGTCCTTGGGTTGAGTCGCACTATCCTATAGACGTAAGCCGGCAAACGTTAGCTGGCCATTCGCATGGCGGGCACTTTGTACTCTTTACTGCTCTCAATCATCCCGATGCTTTCCAAAATTATGTGGCGGCAAGCCCATCAATTTGGTGGGGTAACGGTGATTTGATCCCTGAAGGTGAGTTGATGCTTGACGAACGCATCAACAAGTTAACGCTTCTAATCGGGGAGTATGAAGAAACACTACATCCTCTCAGTAGTAATACTGAGAAATCACGAGTTGAAAGGATAAATGCTAAGGCGAAGTTACGGACAAGAAATCTCGCGATGCGACTGATAGCGAATGAACAACGTTGTGATTTTGTCTTTCTTCCCGGACGCCGCCATCCGGGGGTTATTAAAGATTACGCGAAGATCGCTAACATTATTGCCGCGCAAAATCCCCTAAATGATGGGCTCTAGCGTGTCGGTAATGGTGTCGACAATGCCGGTATTGTAACTATATGCGCACATTGTATCTTTAGGTTTCACGTAGGGCGCATGTAAGAATAGTACTCGAGATTCATTATTGTCCGAGGTGCAGCTCAAAAGATGTTGTAATGTTCAGAGAAACGAGCAAAGTTTTTTGGGCTAGGTATTGGGGCTGCATACATGACGGGGCCGCAGGCATGATGCTCGTTAATTAAATAGCGAAAGTTACAGTTATGAACTGGTAATGCTTTGATATAGTTATTTATTTCCATACTTACAAAATTAAGTGTGGCAATGGGTTTGTAGGATTTTTAGCCGGCGTTGTAGTCGATGAAGCGTGAGGTTAATGTGCTAATTATCACTTAATTTATTAATTTCCTAATTAAAATGTCCGGATAAATATCCCTGGTGTATTGAATTACTCCTATATAAAATTATTCTTGGTTAATTGGAATTTCTCGATTTCAACCAAGAATGATCCTGTTTATTTTTGTTTTATTTACGCTCGATTAATCTTGGTGCTATGATTAATTCGCCTTTACCAAGGCGTCTTATTAAAAACAACAACTCTATATCAGCCTGACGACACCCATACTTATATAAGTATGGGTTATGTCTGCCTGAATGACATAAAGAAAAGGAATGCTTTATAATGATAAAAACAAAAACACAGCTCGTTGCAAAACTGTCTCCCATCTGCTTTTTTAGCTTAGTTTCTTGGGGGGCCGTAGCTCATGCAGCAATTACTCCGGCAGGTGGGCCTTCAGTCAGTGCGGGCGCTAATGGCAGCACAGTGATTAATATCAATGCGCCAGGGCAAGGCGGGGTCTCTCACAATATCTATACGCAATTTGATGTAGACAAAGGTGGTGTCGTCCTTAATAACAGTAATGCAGGGAGTGCTACACAACTGGCAGGGAATATTGCAGGTAATGCAAATCTGGCCGGTGGTACGGCATCTATCATCCTTAACGAGGTTAACTCCAACAAGGCTAGCCAGTTGAACGGAATGATAGAAGTTGCAGGTGATAAAGCTCAGGTTATTGTCGCTAACCCATCAGGTATTACTTGCAGTGGTTGCGGGTTTATCAACACCGATCGTGCTACCTTGACCACAGGTAAGGCGCAAATTGCTAATGGTTCGTTACTGGGTTACACCGTTAATAAGGGAACGATCGTCATTGAGGGGAATGGCCTGAATGCGTCGAATGCTGACTATACGGATATTATCTCTCAGGCTGTTCAGATTCATGCTGATATACGGGCTAAAGATCTAAAAGTCACGGCAGGCAGCAATAGGGTAAATAAAGATAATACTCAGATTGATGCACTGCCTCAGTTGGGAAGTAAACCTTTAGTGAGTATTGATGTTGCTAAACTCGGAGGTATGTACGCCAATAAAATTACGTTGGTGAGTACAGATAATGGTGTTGGTGTTCGGAATTCAGGGACTATTAATACTTCAGTGGGTGATATTAGCCTACTATCCGGTGGGTATTTGCAAAACAAAGGAATCATCTCTGCAAAAGGTAATGTAGATGTTAACTTTGAGCAGGGTAACAATGTTAATAGTAAAAAAAATCATATGGTTTCCAATTTAGATAGTGGTGTTATTACATCCGGAAAAAATGTAAATATTGACGTTGGTAATGGCTCGTTAGTTAATGCGGCTTTAATTTCTAGTGGCAATGATATAAACGTAGTTGGTACGATTTTCGATAACAATCATGGTAAAATTGAAAGTAAAGGGTTTATTGATATAAGTCAAAAACCTTACTCCAATGGCTATGGAGTAACACTTCGTAACTCTAATGGTGTTATTAGCTCAGTTAATGGAGTGAAAATTAAAACTGCTGGTGTTAGCAATAGAGATGGTATTATTACAACAAGTCTCGGTGGGGTTGATATAGATGCTCAGGGAAGTATGAATGCACCAGGATATGCCTTAGATAATACGAACGGTATTATTGAAGCCTGTTGTGAAATAAATTTAAATGTTAATGGTATTGAAAATAGAAATGGAGTAATTCAAGCCCTTGATAATATAAATATTAATACCAAACTAAACTCATTGGCAAATGATCTTGGGGTTATCCGTAGTCAAAATGATATTTATATTGACGGGTTTAGAGTAAATAACGTTGGCGGCACGATAATGGCCGCGAATCATTTAGATATTAATACCGGCAATGGTGTGATAACTAATGCTGGGACATTAAATAATCCAGTCGGTGCGGGCTTGTTCAGTGGTAAGGGAGGTACAATACTATCCTCAGGATCTCTATTCAATAGCAATGGTCTTATTGCATCAAAAGGTGATGTTGTCAGCAATTCTACCGGTACTGATAATAGGAATGGTACGATTCAAGCTGAAGGTAATGTGACCATTAACTCTATTACTCTATCTAATGATAAAGGAAAAATAAACTCAATAAAAGATACCGTAGTTACCACTAAGTCTTTGAATAATATGTATGGCGAAATTACTGCAGAAGGTAAGGCAAGTTTAATTTTGTCGAGCAACTATCAGAACTTTGGTAAGTTGAGTGGTAATGAAGGAGTTTATATTTCCAGTACCGGTTATGTTATAAACAATGGAAGCATTAACTCACAGAATGGTGTGACAACCGTTAATAGTACACGCTTCCAAAACAATCGTGGTGGGAGCGTGAATAGCCCAGCTGGAATAAATTTAGAGTTGGGAATGCCTAGTTCATATATCAATTTTGGATATATTAATGGTCCTGTAAGTCTTAGTAAAAATTAATAGTAGTACAGCTCTAAAATATTTTAATTTATACGATTAAACTAATACGTTACCAATAAACCAACACTTACGGTTGTAGGTGTTGGTTCATTCGTTAAGTTGCTATTCATCGAATGTGTATTAGAGAGAGGGTTATTGCTCTGCAAGCACCATTAACAAAGAGAAGTGGCTCTTACCAGACTATTCCTATAAAAAAGATATTTCTCACTCGATGTGAAAATTTGTTTCTACGAATAGTGGAGAAAAAAAAGCCCCTCATAAGAGGGGCAACATACAACAACACCAGGGAAATCGGTTATAAATCTTAGTTATTGTAAGGTTTTTGAGACGAAAGTTTAATAAAAAAAGTGATGCAAAAATTCAGCATGGTGATGTGTATTTGCATCAACAGGGCGTTTGCACCATTTATGTTCGATAAAATTACCCACTATGAGACGGAGTTTCGTTTTTGCGGAAGTAATGCCCACAATTCGGGCAAATCATCGTCATGTTCTTCATCAGTTTTAGGCGCTCTTGAGCCGATACGCGTGAGCATTCTGGACAGGTAACGTCAATGGATGAATGTCGAAACATCTTGAAGGCACTCAAGATAGTCATATCTTTAACCGGGTAGATGTGTGGGGATTTAGTATACGCTTATTGGTGATATATTGTGCGGTCTTTCTTTTTACGCAGAGATTGGTTTCTGAGTTTGTACTGTCATTTGATCATTAAATTGACGCCCTTTGCTAGGCGTCAGGCGTTAAGTCGATGTTCAGGAAGGGAAACTGGCTACTTTAGGTATGCTCGGAGCGCTAATGGAAATGATAAAAAAATCATTATCCTTAAAAATACGCGCTCCTTTATCTTGGCAAATTGTCGTAAGCTCGGAAATATCATCGGCGCTGACCGGATAATCCAGTTTGATTCTCTTTACTTTCCCTGTCGAGATGGCAACTTTAGCTTCTTTCTTGCTTTTAACTGTAATTGTCATAATAACCTTTTATTTCATAATGTTAAAGGTAGTAGCTGACCAAGTCGGCTTTAGCAAACTAGCTTTATGGGGGCTATGACGCAAGCCGTAAGCTATAGCTTCCCTTAAAAACGTGATATTTATCCCATTTATGATGAAAATAAAGCTCTAAAAAGAGGGCGGTTAAATAATGACGCAATTTTTTGCAGAATGGCGAGATTTTGTTAAATCTAATTACAATTATTGAGTAACCCTAAAATAATTGTGTATTGCGAAAAATCCTAAACCCGAGCAGTTACGTAGGACGTGCTTGCTCATTTTCGGGAAAAATCTTATTGTTCTCCTATTGTGAGTTAAATCTCGTTATCTTTGTTAGCATAATATGAAATATATTACAGCATGCTTTACGATGACTGATTTTAGGGGAATTGGGTAACGATGATAGATTATACTCTGTATGGGTTGCCACAAGAGAATGCGCACCTTTATCGTGATAAATTAAGCGCGATTTTTGGTGAAAGTATTATTCATTTACTTATGGCACAGAGAGCAATTAATAAAGACAATATTTTTAAGTATTTAGTCTCTGAAATTGAACGACAGCCAGAGCATCAGCAAAAATATTACCGGGCTGCACTGGAAACTATAGGCTTACATGCCCGTTAGTCAGTCCTATGATAGAGAAAATAAAGCTAGCAATGACGGATGTAGCCGCCATCATCCTGTAGACGGCTAAATTAATGTTTGATACTTAGAAGCGTCTTTAGGCAATGGTATCGGCAACGGTATTAACAACACCGCTGATTTCAACAGCGATTTGAGCAGAACTGTCTTGTGCTACATGTGTAGTATTATCCAGTGCAGCGATCAGGCCATCTGTGCTCAAATTACCGGAAGTCACTCCATCGGTGACACCGCCGACCGTATCGGTAATATCTCCTGCGGTGTCACCAATCTTGTCTAAGATACCCTCTGCGATGCCAGTAACAGTATCGGCTATCCCGCCGATGACACCGCTAACGGTGCCAACTACTCCTACAACGGTACCAACGACACCGCTGACAATTCCGGTTAAACCGCTTAATAAACCGGTTAAGCTACCTAAGTTTAAAGCCATAGAACCTCCAGAGTTAAGGGGATCACACATTCATGTTTGCTCTTGAACCGGTTTTGGCCGGTTCAACATGTATAGTTCAGAAATTAAAAATCTGTCAATGAAATTGGCAATTTTATATAAGAAATATTTAATTGATGGGTAGGGCGTATGACAGCGAATCTTAACCGTCAGTGTACGAGGATGTGATTGAAACCTTAAGGCATCAATTGAGGTTAAGCTTTTGATCTACAATGTGAGATGGTTTTAATTTGACTATTCACTTCTTTTTGTATTGATTGTAACTCATTGTAAATATAGGGTTAAAAATTAAGCCCCCCATCTCTAGATAGGAAAGGGGGCCTTTAAGCAGATTAATCCAGTTTTGGATGCTGATCGATCAACACTTGCTTTTTCTTCTCTAGTGTCTTGATTTGTTCTTCCAAATCAGTGATTTCGTCACTGATATTTTCCACCTTTAGTTCAATATTATCGTAGGTTTCCTGCAGTAACTCTTTAGCTTCAGAGCGGTCGGATGCAGCCGGTGTCGCACCACGTAGTGGTTTATTTGCCGTTTCCTTCATGTAAAGACCGGTGACCAAACCAATGACTGCAACCACCATCAGATAATAGGCTGGCATGTACAAGTTGCCGCTAGATTCAACCAGCCAAGCGGCAATAGTTGGCGTTGCACCAGCGACTAATACCGAGATATTGAAGGAGATAGCCAGTGCGCTGTAGCGTATGTGAGTCGGGAACATTGCTGGTAAGATGGATGCCATCACGCCGGTAAAGGAGTTTAGTAATACGGCCAGAATCAGCAGGCCAACGAAAATGAGGCCAATAACGTTGCTGTTTATCAAAAAGAAACACGGTATAGCGAGTACCAACAAGCCGATACTGCCACCTATGACAAAGGGTTTACGACCAATTCGGTCACTGGTTAAGCCAATCACGGGTTGCACAAATAACATACCCAGCATGATGGCAATGATGATCAGCACGCCGTGACTTTCTGAATAATGCAGGTTATGCGACAGATAACTTGGCATATAGGTTAGCAGCATGTAATAGGTCACATTGGTGGCAATCACCAAACCTACACAGACTAATAGGCTGCGCCAGTGATTGGCTGCAATTTGTTTGAAGGTAGAACGCGGTGGATTTTGAATAGCATCGCGATCGTTTTTTTCCATCTTATCGACGTGTTGCTGAAATGCCGGGGTTTCTTCCAGCGCATGGCGCAAATATAGGCCGATAATACCAAGCGGGGCGGCCAAGAAGAAAGGAATACGCCAGCCCCAATCAAGGAAGTTGGCTTCACCAATAGTGCTTGAGATTAGCACCACCACGCCAGCACCGAGTACGAAACCAGCGATGGAGCCAAAATCTAGCCAACTGCCCATAAAACCGCGTTTCCGGTCTGGCGAGTATTCAGCAACGAAAATCGCAGCCCCAGAATATTCACCGCCGACTGAAAAGCCCTGTGCTAGTTTAGCGAGCAGCAGTAGGATAGGTGCCCAGATACCAATTGATGCATAAGACGGTATCAGTCCAATACAAAATGTACTGATCGCCATAATAATGATGGTGACAGAAAGCACCTTCTGTCTACCGAATTTATCACCCATAGCACCAAAGAATATCCCTCCCAGTGGACGAACTAGGAAAGGCACTGAGAACGTCGCCAGTGCGGCAATCATTTGTACGCCGGGGGATGCGCCAGGAAAGAATACTTGTCCAAGCGCGTAGGCGACAAAACCGTAAACACCAAAATCGAACCACTCCATTGCATTACCTAAAGCGGCTGCGGTAATGGCTTTTTTGAGTTTACTGTCATCAATAATAGTTATGTCATTAATATGCAATGGCTTATTGCGTTTTTTTCTTAGCTTCATAGCGTCATCCCTTAATACATTGGTCTATCGTGGCTTTGTCATTTCTTGTTTCACGAAGATTTGCCCAGATATCATTACCGCTAATATTAGCGCACTGAAAAAACTGTCATTCAGCGGCACGTTTTTTCACGCCCGGCGTTAATATTGCCGTTTTATGTCATTAACGTGACTAATTTTTTGTATCTATATCTTAACGTTATATGTGACGACGATCAAATCTTCGAGATTGGCTTACCGCTGTTTTGATGAGGTTACAGGAGGGGGAATAATCAACAAGCGCATGAATTGCCAAGGTAAATTCATCATCTCAACGTTATTATATAAAGCATGATTATAGTAACGGATGTCATTATGTGGGTTCAACTACGTCTAATTATTAAGAAATTATCTCTTTTCGCACTCTACTCTGTGGTTCTGGCTCTGTTGATGGGGCTGTTGATGATTGATGTTCATTGGTTACATAATTTTGTTCATGAGATGTCGTTGACCGAGTTCGCTCAGGAGATTTTGCTGGCAATTATTGTTTTCAGTTTCTTCATCTCTGCGAAGCGGCACCCATTATATAGACACTCTAGGGTATTGATTGGTGGTTTCTTTTTATGCATGTTGATACGTGAGTTGGATTTTGTTTTTGATTATTTACATCATGGTGCCTGGGTATGGTTGGCATTGTTCACCACCGTGGTCTGTGTGTGGTATGCCATTCGTCAACCGAAGGCAACCGTTGATGGTTTAGCACATTTTTTTACCCACTCTAGTTACGGTATGATGTGTGCGGGGTTGCTCTGTATTTTGGTTTTCTCGCGTCTTTTTGGCATGCACCAACTGTGGCAGGACCTAATGCTAGATAGGTATGATCGAGTGGTAAAGAACATGGTGGAAGAGGGATGCGAAATCCTTGGTTACGCTCTCTGCTTTTTTGCTACCTGTAGCTATTTGAGCCGCAATAAGCAATCATGAAAATGAGCCTTGTGATGCTAATGCGTGACGAGGCTTCATAGTTATGTTCGCCTGTGTGATATGTGTTGCGCAATGACGCTATAAAACAGGGCATTCATTTAATCTTCTAAAGTTATTGCTAATATAATAAACGCGTTGTTGATGTTGATAATTAAGCTGCAGAATTTCCTGACTTACATTGATATTATTAGCTGGGATTATATTTCATGAAAATGAAAAATAAATAGGCAGCCTGATGGTTTGAATTTATACTGGGCATAGAAATAGGTTGATAGCGAATTTGGATTTTTCTGTAATATGATGTCTCACCAACCAGAGCCCGGCGTTAATATCTATCAATATCCCGAACACCTACGCGACTACCTGGCAATTTTACCAAAAGCACCAGGCGTTTATGTGTTTCATGGCAACGGTGATCGAATGCCGTTGTACATTGGTAAGAGTGTGAATATCCGCAGCCGTGTGATGGCCCATTTTCGTTGCAAAGATGAGGGAAAGCTCTTACGGCAAACCCAGCGCATTAGCTTCATTGAAACAGCGGGTGAACTAGGGGCATTGCTAATTGAAGCGCAGATGATAAAGAAGCTTCAGCCCTTGTTTAACAAACGGTTACGCCGCTCTCGTCAATTATGCTCGTTGTATTTACACGCTCAGCGGCTTGATATTGTTTATGCTAAAGATATTGATTTTGCGACCACGCCTGCGCTATATGGTTTGTTCGCTAATCGCACCACTGCGTTAGAAAAATTGCGTGCTATCGCGGATGAACATCGCTTATGTTACGGCACGTTAGGCATTGAAACTTTACCGAGTGGCAAAGCCTGCTTTCGTTATAGTTTGCGTAAATGTCACGGTGTCTGTTGTGGTGAGGAAAGCCTTGAGGCGCATACTCTGCGTCTGGTTCGTGCATTGGAAAGGTTGCAGATTAACTGTTGGCCATATCGCGGGCGGGTGGCTTTATTTGAACAACGTGAGCGTTTTCAACAATATCATATTATCCATAACTGGTTTTATCTGGGCACGGTGAGTTCGTTGGATCAGGCAGAATGTTTACAGCGTACCGCCAGCCATTTTGATAGTGATAGTTATAAGGTTTTATGCCGTCCTCTGTTGAGTGGCGAGTATCCGATGATAGAGATGGATGAATAGTCGGTTGAATCGATTCTTTGCTAGACTGTAGTAAGCCAGACTTATTGCATGGCAACCGGAGGTCGATATGTCTGAATCAAGCCAACTACAGGCGTTAATGCAACGTGTTGCTGTGCTGGAAGCGCGCGAGAAGGTTCTGACAGCAGAGTCTAATGCTTACCAAGCCATCATTACTACCCTATTGGGTAATCTGGATGAATCTTTACGTGACTCGGTTATCACGATGATCGAGCAAGCGCATGAGATCGCCTATGCGCGTGCTATTCACCGTGGTAATAGTAACCAGCAGAACAGAATTAAGCAGGCAGATGATGTTGCACAGCGTATGTTTATGTTTGCTCAGGGTAAGATGTCGCAATCGCGTTAAATAACTATAACAGTTTGTGGTTTTTTATTGCTGAATTGTTCTACCTGACTCAACTGTACTTGTGCTAGTTTGAGGGACGATTATTGATAGAAATTATCTTCCCACGTTAAGGTTGCAAAGATGGACGCGATTAAAAACATCCTGGTGAAAGAGATCGAGCAAATTAACCAGCAAGAACGGCGTGACGGCAAACCACGTTTCAATAGCGAGTTTGCCCGCAATCACCGCTATCTCTGTTTTGCTATGTTTGCGGGCTATTTTGCAGTCATCGCGGTCATGTATCCGGTACCTTATATGGGGACGTGGTCATTTATTGGTTTTACCGCTTTTGTGTTGTTCATGTTCGCCATGTTGCTTATTGAAATCAAACCGACTTATCGATTCGAAGATATCGGCGTACTTGACCTGCGAGTTTGTTACAACGGTGAATGGTTCTTTACGCGTGCACTTTCGTCAACAGCGGTTGCAGAGCTGTTTGCTGAACCGGCCATTAGTCATCGGTTGAAGACACGTTTGCAGCAAATTCTTGCCAGCAAAGGTGAACTGGATTTTTATGATGTATATGACTTGGCTTACAGTAAAAAACTGCAGGATACCCCGGCGTTAGTTGCGACTCATTGAAAGGTTTGCGACGACAAGAATGTCAATTATACTCTACTTTTGACGTCATTAAAGAGTAAGGAAGTAACAATGAGTGATGACATTTTTGATTTTGACATTGATGCTGAATTGGCCGTAGCTGAACAAAAAGCGGCCGAAAAAGCGATTGAAGTTCCAGAAATCCTTGAAGATGAAGCTGACTGCGAAGGATGCAAAATCTAATTTTTTTGCCGCTAAAGCACCGGTAAAACGGTTTTTAGACCGCTGATAACGTATCGAATCTCCAGCAATATTTTTAGCACCGTGAGCCGTTATAATCACTCACGGTGCATTTGATTTGCCTATCCCGCCAATCGCCAATCCCAAACTACTAATGCCGCTGGTGAGATTGACAATTACTCCAATAAGAATCCCCAGATTAAAAATCCGGCTACGATACACAAAAAAAGTACCGAAACGGTGATTAGAATCTTTCCCAACAGGTCTTTCTCTTGTTCGCGTTCTGTCACGTTACGTCATCCAAAAAAATTTATGAACCAAATCGGCAATTCCCTGATCAAGACTGACATGTCTCTCATTACTGAGGCTTTTCTCTATTTTTAATCAGCGGGTTACTGAGTTTTATACTTTGAGTGAGAATTTAACCATGCCGTAACCTTCTCTGAATTGCACAGCCAATATTAAGAGTTTTCTTAAGTCTATAAGTTCCAAACGATTGGATCTTATGTGCGTGTATAAAGGAAGTTGCTGAGATAGAAAATGGCGCGGACGCGCCAGGCTGCGTTACGAGTACAGAAAGCGACTACCGGGTAAGGTCTTAGCTATGGTGCTAACTATTGCTCAGGATGAATTAGGCGGACAAAAATCTCATCCGCCAGAATGAATTAATCTTCACCGATCTTTACGCCGATTTTACTGACCTGATTACCTTCCATTTCAGCAATTGTCCAGGTTAGACCATCCCACTCGACATGGTCACCCACTACCGCTTCACCCCCTATCATCTGGATAACAAACTGGCCCAAGGTTTGCTGTTCGTCTATCCCATCTTGTAGGTTTAGTCCGTAAATTTGCGAAATATCGCTCAATTTTGCATCCGATTGCAGAATGAAATCGCCGAAGAAACGTTCGTCTAGTGTTATCGCTGGTGCTTGACTAAACAGTTTGCCTAACGCGGGCAAGTCATGCTCATGACCAATAACGCACAGAATATCTTGCTCTCGAAGACGCGTGCTGCCGCTAGGGTGTAACAGTTCTTTGCCTCGGAACACGGCTGCGATGCGTGTTCCCGGCGGCATTTTAAGTTCGCGTAACGCTGCGCCAACGCACCAATTTTCCGCGGTTAACTGGTAAACAAACTGCTCCCATTGATTTTCAGGATGAATATCCAGCCCAACACGAGAGATAGGCGACAAGGCAGGCGGCACCACAACCTTGGCTTTCTTGGCTGCAAAAGAGAGCGTGGTACCCTGTAACAGTAAGGAAACCAATACGACGAAAAATGCCACATTAAAGAACAGATGGGCGTTGGGTAATCCTGCCATCATCGGAAATACGGCAAGAATGACCGGCACCGCACCGCGTAGGCCAACCCAGGAAATAAATACGCGTTCGCGTAGCGTAAAGTTGCGAAACGGTAACAAACCGATAAAGACCGAAATCGGGCGGGCAAATAAAATCATCCACAACGATAGCATCAGCGCGGGAAGGGCGATCGGCAACAGATTGCTGGGTGTCAGCAATAAACCAAGTACCAGGAACATGGCAATTTGGCTCAACCAAGCCAAACCATCGAAGGTTTGTACTATGCCATGACGGTTGCGAATCGGTCGGTTGCCAAGGACTAATCCGCACAGGTATACGGCCAGAATACCACTGCCATTAAGTGCCGTCGTCAGCGCAAAAATAAGGATGCCGCCGCTTACCGCCAGCAAGGGATAGAGGCCTTCGGGCAATTTAATGCGGTTAATCTGTGCCAGCAGTAGCCAGCCGCCACCGAGGCCAAAAGCAATGCCTAAGCCGAATTGCTGCAATACATGTAGCAAGAAGCTCCAACTGAGCGTGGTTTCACCGGCGGAGATCATGGCAATCAGCGTAATCGTCAGGAATACCGCCATGGGATCGTTACTGCCTGACTCGATCTCCAATGTCGCGCCGACACGTTCATTCAGCCCTTTACCGCCTAATAACGAGAACACGGCGGCGGCATCGGTCGAACCGATGATGGCACCGATTAGCAAACCTTGTAGTAAATCGATATTAAACAGCCAAGCTGCCGCTAAACCGGTTAAACCCGCAGTTATCACTACGCCGACCGTTGCCAATGATAACGCAGGCCATAACGCAACACGGAAAGAGCTGACGCGGGTGCGCATACCGCCGTCAAGCAGGATCACCGCCAGAGCCAGGTTGCTGACCAGATAGGCAACAGGATAATTATCGAAGGGGATACCGCCAATACCATCAACGCCGGCCAGCATGCCGATCGCCAAGAATATGACTAGAATAGGAATGCCCAGACGCGATGAGAAAGAACTAAGGAGGATACTGGCCCCTACCAACACGGCGCCGATGATAAACAAGTTATTGATCGTGCTGGCATCCAAAATAATCTTCTCCTTTGGCGGGTTGACGTGGTGCGCGATTACGCGTCGGCCCCTAATGATAGCCTGTTTTTTGGGTAAAACGCTAAGGCTGATTTGGGGATGACTTGGTTTTTATCGGCACTGTTTCGATAAACTCGAGAGAAGAGCGTTAAAAACATCGCTGTTTGAGATTTTATACTGATAGATCAGCAGTTTGGTGGTTGAGAAGAAAACGAATTATTCATTGATATCACGAATCAGGAGAATAACCATTAAACCTCTGATGAGGCTTAATGGTTATTGGGCAGAGTGCGCTCTAATGGTCGAGAGACTGCAGTGCTCGCCGGATCAATTCTGAGGCGAGTTTGCGCTCGCCTTCTGAAACGCCATCAAGATTAAAATTAGCAAGATCATGTACTAAGATGCTGCGATCTTTACCGCTGATGGAAGCATCCAACGCTGAAAGTAATCTACCCAGAATTTTCAGTAGGGTGGTATTGGTTGGTACCGATTCTTGCATTGAGATGTCTTTATCACTCATTAAAAATCCTCTCTGTCGTGACGGAAGGGAGATACAGCTACCGTATCACGTATGGGGTGACGGCATCCCTCAGGGTTCATTGAGCCCAATCACTACCGTAAGGCAGGATGTGGATTTCTACTTATGCACTGTTGTTATAACAATTTGCTGCAATAGGCTCCAGTATAAGATTGCAGTCATTTTGCGCAGCGGAGAGAGCAATGTGTTTTTATGACGAGATAGACCAAGCGTAAAATTCAATTATAACGGCTGCGGGGGTATTCGGCGGGAGGGGCGAATACCGCCCCTAAGTACTTTGAGTTATAATGTTTTAATATTTTTACTAGGCAAAATATTACGCGGCCTTTCCAATAAGAAATGGAGGTTTAATCGCTGAATTATATAATAAACAACTACTGGTGCAATCAAACCGAACAATGTGCCCATTATGATATGAATTGACCAGTTATTTATGTGTAATCCTTTGCTTAAAATGATACGTAGGCCACTGCCTGCAAGGATATGCATCAAATAAATAACCATGCTGAGTTCCCCTAACCGACGTAGCCAGCTAAGTTTGATCTTGGCTAACCGTACGGATAGGCAGACAATAAAAATAATTGATGTGAGTGCTAATAATAAAGATAACAAACCAGTTTTGGTATAATCAAGATTTAGAGAGTGGTGGAATAGCCATTCAAACGATACAAAAGAAACCAGTGAGCATAGGGTTATCCCCCAACTAATGTTGGTAACCACACTAGCATAGCGAGCTGTTAATGCACCGAGTAGGAAGAAAACTATAAACTGAGTAATGTAATTCAAATTTGCAACACGACCTAGGCTATTTTGATAAATATAGAGCCCGGCTGAGATCACTATCATAACGGGAAGTACTAGGTGAAATTTTTCTTTACTATATAAGAGTGTTGCAACGACAAATATCATAAATAAAGCATAAAGGAACCAGAATTGTGCACGCGGATGCGTAAACAACATTAATATATCCGAAAAATTGGTTGAATTATTCGTATAGCGGGAGAGTATGACCTCTACCGTCCCTTGCAAAAATGACCAAACAATATACGGATACACAATGGTATCTATCTTACTGATAATAAATCGAGTTTTCCCTTTTCGGTTCAATGACTGAACGAAAAAAAGCCCGGAAATGAAGAAGAACAGTGGCATGTGAAAGCTATAAATCACACTATCAATTAATTGATAGGTGGACGATGACAAGTGGATACCTGCACTGTATAAGCCACGGTTAACGTGGCCAAAAACCACAAGAATAATACCGATTCCTTTCGCATGATCTACCCATGTTTCTCTCATGTCTGTCTCTGTTTGTGATGAAAATATTGTATTTTTCATTATATCAGGGGGTTGCAGATTTACAATATAACTTTATTGCAGAGTTTTCATTTTAAGAAAAACTTACTCATTATTATTTGACTATTTTTATATTTAGTTTTGGTTATAAACATTAAGCTATTAACAATAAGATAGATCCTGCATTTTCAAACTAAAGAAATTTAGTTATGGTTTACCTGAAAACAGAAAACGTAGCAGTGGCACGCGCTTATGGAATTCATATAAGGCGAACGCCAGTCCTGAGACAAATAGGATGCCAAGCGCAAAACCGATCAGATTATTATCAATATGCGGCGTAACAAATGCGCCGTATAGCAGCGTGAGTGGATGGTGTACCAGATATATAAACAATGACGCATTAACCAGATAAGTGATACGTGGTGAATGTTGGTTCAGTAGCCGGTGGCCGAAGGAGAACACCACGTTGGTCATCAGTACGCCCATCACCGCTTTAATCAAAATCTCCACCTCAAACATCACGTTAAAGTGACTGTGGGCAAAAAGCTTTTGGTTTAGCATATAGGCAATCAACAGCAATAATGAGCCAAGTACCGCCCAAGGGGAGGGGTTAATAAAAATCGCTTTTAGCCATGCGTACTTGAAGGCATACGCCCCAAGTAAGAAGAATGGGAAATAGAAAAGTGTTTCCATGACCACGAAGTTAAACATGGCATTGGACAGTATTTCAGGTATAAAAATTAGAATAAGGCGATGGAGGGCAGAATAAAATAATGCATAAAACAAAAAATACATTAAGATAATTCTCAAATTTATCATTTTATTTATTGGGTAGGGCGCAATAGGCGTTTTTATCGCTTTGATTCTGCGGAACAGAAAGAAACATATGCTGGTTAGAAGCGCCAGCGTTAATAAAAACCACAGGTGTGAAACTAGCTCCCAAACCGCGATATTTATTTTTTGATACAAAGATGAATCATCCCAACTTGTCAATTTATTGGTGAAATACTTCAGTAGGAAAAACTGCGGGATTGTAATCAAAGGGATTGAGCTTAACAGCGGTATGGCAACGCGCTCTAAGCGAACCTTGAGCCAACGACGACGCTCATATCGCTGATAGAGCATAAAGGAGAAGTAGCCAGAAATGATGAAGAACACCTGCATGCGAAAGGCATGGATGAAGTCGTTCAACACCGTCAACGGGAACGACGGTGTGGCACTGTTGACTGCCCAAGAATGACTGGAGTAAATCAGAGAAAGATGAAAAGGAATACCGAGCAACATTAAATACGCTCGGATTGAATCAAGGAAAAACTCGCGCTGATTGTTACCGTTTGTCATAGATTACCGCAATTATTTTTATGGAAGGTCATTAACCTGCTTATTTTATTAGCATCGGTTAAATTGCAGATAAAACTCTACTATACCCATTATTAACTTTCCATAGCGTCTTGGTTGCCGGCTTGGTACGCTGGTGTTTTGTTGGTTGCTTAAACTCTGAGCCATAAGCATGAACCATTCATTTATCATGTTGTCGGAATGCTGAATAATCAATTAATATGCATTTTGAATGATTTGAGCACACGAATAGGGGGGGATGTGCAAATTAATAATTTATCCATAAAACCACGCGCCGTGGGTGGACGTTGGTTGGGTGCTACCGTGTTGTTCACACTGTTTACCTCGCAAGTATGGGCTTTTTCTATTGATGATGTGGCCAAGCAAGCGCAGGAGCTGGCAGGAAAGGGCTTTACTGCCCCTAAGAGCAACCTTCCTTCTCAATTCCGTGATATGAAGTTTGCGGACTATCAACAGATTCAGTTCAATCACGATAAAGCCTATTGGAACAAGTTGAAAACCCCTTTCAAACTTGAGTTTTACCATCAGGGGATGTACTTCGATACGCCCGTGAAGATCAACGAGGTGACCGCCAGCACCGTTAAGCAGATTAAATACAGTGCAGATTATTTCAATTTCGGTTCGGTCAAACACGATCCTGAATCAGTGAAAAATCTGGGCTTTGCCGGTTTCAAAGTATTGTACCCGGTAAACCACGCGGATAAAGATGATGAAATTATGAGCATGCTGGGCGCCAGCTACTTCCGTGTGGTCGGCAAAGGCCAGGTTTACGGCCTGTCTGCGCGCGGTTTAGCTATCGACACCGCATTACCTTCCGGTGAAGAGTTTCCACGCTTTCGGGAGTTTTGGATTGAACGTCCTAAACCGGGTGATAAACATCTGGTGATTTACGCGCTGCTCGATTCTCCACGCGCGACGGGGGCCTATCGCTTTGTGGTGTATCCAGGTCGTGATACCAAGGTTGATGTGCAATCGAAAGTTTTCTTGCGCGACAACGTCGGCAAATTGGGTATTGCGCCGTTGACCAGCATGTTCCTGTTCGGTCCCAGCCAACCGTCGCCAACATTAAACTATCGCCCGGCGTTGCATGATTCCAATGGTCTGTCGATTCATGCGGGTAACGGCGAATGGATCTGGCGTCCGCTGAACAATCCTAAGCATCTGTCGGTTAGCACTTACACCGTTGAGCATCCGAAAGGATTTGGTTTGTTGCAACGTGGCCGCAACTTCAAAGATTATGAAGACTTGGACGATCGTTATGACCTGCGTCCCAGTGCTTGGGTAGAACCGCGTGGCGATTGGGGGAAAGGTAAAGTTGAACTGGTAGAAATCCCGACCGCGGATGAAACTAACGATAACATCGTGGCGTTTTGGACACCTGATGTGTTGCCAGATGCGAAGACGCCACTGTCGCTCAACTATCGCCTACACTTCACGCGTGATGAGGATAAATTACACTCGCAAGATATTGCCTACGTAAGCCAGACCATGCGTTCAACGGGTGATGTTAAGAAGTCTAATTTGATCCGTGAACCCGATGGTAGTGTGGCTTTCTTGGTCGAATTTGAAGGCCCAGTGCTAAAAGGGTTAGACGAGAAAACGCCTATCGCCTCTCAGGTGAGTATGGGGGATAACGGTGAAATGGTGGAAAATAGCGTTCGCTATAATCCAGTAACCAAAGGTTGGCGTTTGACGCTGCGACTGAAAGTGAAAGACGACAAAAAGCCGGTAGAAATTCGTGCCGCGCTGGTCAATGGCGATAAGACACTGTCGGAAACCTGGAGCTATCAGCTACCTGCCAATGAATAAATTTACTCAATCTGCCCAAGGTTACCTTGAGGCAATGCCCCTGACCGATGCGCGGTCAGGGGCGCTTAAGCAACAACTGACTACTGGCGATCGGCCATCGCTAGAGGCACTGCATCGCCAAATGGGCGTTGATGATGCCAATGTCACAACGTTGTCGTCTGATGACGTGGCGCTGGCGTCGGTAAAAAATCGTATTGAAAGTGCTTGGCCGGATGCCGTCAGTGATGATGAGTTTGATACGGATGCGGAAGGCCGAACGATTCTGAAAGCTATACCGCCCATCAAACGTACCAGTATGTTTCCTGAAGCCTGGCGGACTAACCCCGTGGCACGCTTCTGGGATTCTTTACTTGGACGCAGGCCGCACAACCGCCATGCCAATAAAGAAGATGCCGAGGCGGAAAACCGCTGGCGTCTTGTGGGGTCAATGCGCCGCTATGCATTGTTGGTGCTGATGCTCGTGCAAACCGGTATTGCAACCTGGTATATGAAGACCATTCTCCCTTATCAGGGATGGGCATTGATTGATCCTATCGGCATGTTGGATCAAGACGTTATGCAGTCGGTATTGCAATTACTGCCATACGTGTTGCAAACCGGCATCTTGATATTATTTGCGATTCTGTTTTGTTGGGTATCGGCGGGGTTCTGGACGGCGCTGATGGGTTTCCTGCAATTGCTGATTGGTAAGGATAAATACAGTATATCCTCCACTATCAAGGGTGATGAGCCGATTAACCCTGCGCACCGTACCGCGCTGATCATGCCGATTTGTAATGAAGACGTTGAGCGGGTGTTCGCCGGTCTGCGTGCCACTTATGAGTCAGTGGCTGCGACCGGTCAGTTAGCGCATTTTGACATTTATGTACTGAGCGATAGTTACGATCCGGATATTTGCGTAGCAGAGCAGAAAGCGTGGATGGAACTGTGTCGCGATGTTGATGGCCACGGTCGTATTTTCTATCGCCGCCGCCGCCGCCGCGTAAAACGTAAAAGCGGCAACATTGATGACTTCTGCCGTCGTTGGGGCGGTGAATACAGCTATATGGTGATTCTGGATGCCGATAGTGTGATGAGCGGCGAGTGTCTCACCGGCTTGGTACGCTTGATGGAAGCGAATCCAAATGCGGGCATCATCCAGTCGGCACCGAAAGCATCGGGTATGGATACGCTGTACGCGCGCGTTCAACAGTTTGCAACCCGTGTTTATGGCCCTTTGTTTACCGCAGGCCTGCATTTTTGGCAGTTGGGGGAGTCTCACTACTGGGGTCACAACGCGATTATCCGGGTTAAGCCATTCATTGAGCATTGTGCCTTGGCACCGCTGCCAGGGGAGGGCTCGTTTGCGGGGGCGATCCTATCGCATGACTTCGTTGAGGCAGCATTGATGCGCCGTGCTGGCTGGGGGGTATGGATTGCTTATGACCTGCCGGGTAGTTACGAAGAGTTACCGCCAAACTTGCTCGATGAGTTGAAGCGAGATCGCCGTTGGTGCCACGGTAACCTGATGAACTTCCGTCTGTTTCTGGTCAAAGGTATGCACCCGGTACATCGTGCGGTATTCCTGACCGGCGTGATGTCTTATTTGTCAGCGCCGCTGTGGTTTATGTTCCTGGCGTTATCAACGGCGTTACAGGTTGTACATACGTTGATGGAACCCCAATACTTCCTGCAACCGCGTCAGTTGTTCCCCGTTTGGCCGCAATGGCGGCCGGAGTTAGCCATTGCGCTGTTTTCCACGACGTTAGTGCTGCTGTTTTTGCCTAAGTTATTGAGCATCGTGTTGATTTGGGCGAAGGGTGCGAAAGAGTATGGTGGCGCATTACGTTTGCTGGTGTCGATGTTAATGGAAATGCTGTTCTCCGTACTGTTGGCGCCGGTGCGTATGTTGTTCCATACGGTATTCGTCGTTAGCGCATTTCTTGGCTGGGAGGTGGTGTGGAACTCACCGCAGCGTGATGACGGCGATACGCCATGGAGCGAGGCCTTTAAACGCCACGGTTCACAAATGTTGCTCGGTTTAGTGTGGGCAGGTGGCATGGCTTGGCTGGATCTGCGATTTTTATGGTGGCTGTCGCCGATTGTATTCTCATTGATTTTGTCGCCGTTCGTTTCAGTCTTGTCTAGCCGAGCGACGCTGGGGCTGAAAAGTAAACGCGCTAAGCTGTTCCTCATCCCGGAAGAGTACTCACCACCGCGTGAATTGGTGGCGACGGAAACGTATCTGCAACTGAACCGCGATCGTGCGTTGCGTGATGGTTTCTTGCATGCCGTAGTGAATCCGTCTTTCAATGCGTTGGCAACGGCAATGGCGACCGCACGTCACCATCTGCGTGCCGCCATTGAACGTGTGAGGGCGGAGCGGGTTAATGAAGCGTTGCAAGCCGGGCCTGAAGGATTGACGAAATCCCAGCGTCTTGAACTGCTGAGCGATCCGGTCGCGTTGGCACGTCTGCATCACTCTGTGTGGCAGTGTCCTGAAGGTGAAAACTGGCTTCAGTATTATCAGCAGTTACCGCACAATGCGTTGGCGCATCCTGTAGGTCAGCGCTAAGTAAGGTCATCAACCTCAGACACGCATTGCGCGTCTGAGGTTGATAACAAAATAGCCTTTGAACCTGAGATACACGCACCGAGGCGAGTCGGTGGCTTACGCTACAACGGCGTCATCGTCACGCTCTCTTTAATCACAGGTTGATCAACAGTCTGAGACGCGCATTGCGCGTCTTTTTTTCATCATTATTTACGCGATACGAATATTCTGGCCGGTAAAAACAGGTTAATATTCTTATTAACGGTGTTGATATCTAAATAATTATAGGGATGAGTGTAGCGGGTGAAATTACGGTCTCTTTTTTGTTTGCTCGCGCTGGCACTCAGCACCATAGCATTATCCGGTTGCGGTAGCATTATTAGCCGTACGGTGCCGGGCGCAGGACATGGCAATCAATACTATCCGGGTGTGCAGTGGGATTTACGTGATACGCCTTGGCGGTATATCACCGTGATTGATGTACCGTTGTCGATGGTGGCCGATACCTTTATGCTGCCGTTCGATATGCAGCATGGCCCGTATAACTAATTCAGATGCGGGGGGTAAATGCCAGTAGTTGATAGTGTTCACCCTGACTGCTAAATTCGCCGAGTATCGTCATGCCTAAGCCCTTAACGTGAGCGGCTAAGGAGTGCGGGTTGCTCTGATTGATAAACAAGATGCCAATATCAAATTGATCACGAGTGCGCGTTTTTACCGCGTTGAACAGCCGTTTCAGTACACCTTTTCCTCGCCAATCGCTTGCCAGGCAGACTGGGCCATACAAAAATAGCCGCTGTTTGGTGATGAGGGTATCAGCGAAATAATGATTCGCCAGTTCGCTAAGCATGGCGTCAACTACCGGTGGCCGAGGTTGCATGTTGGGTCGTGCTAAACAGACAAAACCGGCTAACCGACCGTCCTGCTCTGCGATCAAAATGCCGAGCTCGTCATTGAGCTTTGCTACCTGTGCTTCATTCATTTCTGACACAATGAAACCTTGTTGGCGCTGTTGGGCATTGAGATTCTCTGGCGTGTTTTTCGCCTGTAGCGCTAAAATGGCCGGATAGTCGTGGGAGGTGGCTTGGCGGATAAGCATATGATTGTCCTACGTAATGAAAAATCAGCTTGCTATTGTACATGCCGCTTGTCAAGCCTTCGGGCAGAGCCACGATGTGTGCCCTGCCCGAGGGGATTAACGCGCATCCCATTCGTCAGCGGCGGTTTCGCCTTCTTCGGTGTCGAGTGGCGGTTCCAGTTGGAAATCACCTTCATCCCATTCGTATAAGGTATTTTCATCCAGCCATTCTTCACGTATTTCTATCTCGTCGTAATCGCCGTCAAATACCGCTTGGGCGGCAGCACCACTGCGTAATGTCAGACATTCAACCGACTCTCCTTCCTCCTCGAAAAACTCAGCCTGCCACATGATCTCGCCTTCCTGCATCACATACTTTTGCAGGTTGAACTGTTGTGGCACCGGTAGCGCGTCACCATCAACGTCGTCAGCGGATTCAATAAATTCTTCGCGAGCGGCGTCAATTGCTTCTTCCAGCGTGACATATAGGTTCATAAGCACCTCCAGTAACGATAGAGTAACGGTGTGAATTTCAGGTGGTTCCTGAAGCGTTGTGATAAACATCAGCATTAATTGTTGTCGTGTTGGCGCAGGATGCAACTATTTTAATGCCGTTTTGTTGCAGATTGGGTGAGCGTATCGGCGAACAAATAATGCAGCGGCATTATCATACCGGCTATTTTAATTCGGCATGTTCGTAGCGACAGGTCGCTCGGGTATTTGGGCCGAGTAGATGCTTGGTTTGCGCACATTTTATTGGGTGCTGTAGTGTGATTCGGAGCTATTTTATTGAGCATTCAGAATTCGGCGTAAGAACGGGCAAACTTGTGCCGCTAAAGCGGAGTATTTGCATGACATCATTAAACGCGGTGCTACGTATAGCGAGACCGACAGATTCTCTTGAGGCTGTGGCATTGATGTATTGTCAGGGATTAGGGTTTCGGCGATTAGGTGAGTTTAATGATCATCAAGGTTTTGACGGTATTATTATCGGTCACCCCTTTCATAACTATCACTTGGAATTCACCCATCATCGAGGTGTGCGGGTTGGTAAGGCACCAACCCAAGATAATCTATTAGTGTTCTATTTACCTGAAAAAATGCAGTGGCAGGTACAGTGTCAGCAGATGCGGAATGCTAATTTTCGGCAGGTGACATCTTATAATCCCTATTGGGATGTCGGTGGTATGACGTTCGAAGATCTTGATGGTTATCGCGTGGTTTTACAACAGCAGGCATGGCAGGGATAAAAAAACCGGTGCCCTAAAAGGGCACCGGTGGATAACGCCACAACGGAGTGCTGTTACGCAGCAGTCTCGGCTTTCTGTTCGTTTTTGCCTTGGGTATTTTCCATCATGCGGCGAATTGGCACGATCAGTAAAATCAGTATCGCAGCGCAAATCAGCAGGGCGATCGAGCAACGCGCGAACAAGTCCGGCAGCATGTCTAATTGGTCTGCTTTGACATGCCCCCCGATCAGGCCGGCCGCGAGGTTGCCCAACGCGCTGGCGCAGAACCACAACCCCATCATTTGCCCACGCATTCTCTCCGGAGCTAGCAGCGTCATCGTTGCCAAGCCTATCGGGCTCAGGCACAGTTCACCCAATGTTAGCATTAGGATACTGCCTACCAGCCACATCGGCGATACGCCCGCGCCATCGTTGCTTAACACATGTTGTGCGGCCATCATCATTAAACCGAAGCCGGCAGCAGCGAACAGAATGCCGATGACAAACTTAGCGATGCTACTTAGGCGAACGTTGTTACGTGACAGCGCAGGCCACAACCAGCTAAATAGGGGAGCCAGCAGAATAATAAACAGCGCATTGATCGATTGGAACCAGACCGCAGGGATCTCGAAACCACCGATCATACGGTTGGTGTAATCATTAGCGAACAGGTTAAATGATGTGGGTTTTTGTTCAAATGCAGACCAGAAGAACGCGGCCGAAATCAGCAGGATAAAGCACACTAACAACCGTGCGCGTTCTTTACGGTTAAGACCCGCGAACATAAACAGATAAATAAAGTACAGTGTCACCGATGCGGCAATGACATAGACTAAACCGCTCGCGACCGCAACCGGGCTAATGACGATAATGCCTTTTGAGATCAGCACGATGACTACGGCGATACCGGCGGCAATAGCCAGCAGCCAAGCGCCTACGCCATTTTTCCGGGCAACCGGATTGTTCCAGGTCGAGTCCAGACCGACCTCACTGTCATAGCGTTTCATCGCAGGCACCGCGAAGACGCGGAAAATCACCAGTGCCACCAACATACCGATGCCACCGATACCGAAGCCCCAATGCCAGCCGTGTGAACGAATCAGCCAGCCTGAAATCAGCGGAGCGATGAAAGAGCCCATATTGATGCCCATGTAAAACAGCGAGAACCCGCCGTCACGCCGTGCATCGCCTTTTTTATACAACGTACCGACCATGACCGAAATACAGGTCTTGAACAGGCCAGAACCCAGCACAATGAACATCAGACCGATGAAGAACCATGCGTTGCCCATAATGGCAGACAGGGCAATGGACAGATGGCCTAGGGCAATAAGAATGGAACCATACCAAACGGCTTTCTGTTGACCAAGCCAATTATCGGCTAGCCAGCCACCGGGTAACGCAGCCAGATACATACTGCCGGCAAAGATACCGACAATGGCCGATGCATTTTCTCTCGCCAAGCCCATACCGCCGTCATAAACGGTGGCGGCCATAAACAAAATTAATAACGGACGAATACCATAGAACGAGAACCGCTCCCACATTTCGGTAAAAAAGAGCGAACCGAGCGGGTACGGGTGGCCGAAGAAGGTTCGGCTTTCTGTCTTGTTGTTAGAGGATTGCATAACTATTCCCAATAAAATGCACCGCAGTAAGGCGGTTTATATTTGTGGTATGACTGTGTTTTAAGGAGGGTGCTCCACTAACGTGGATAACCCGACAAAACCTGAGCTGCAGCGCTTGATAACCGTGGAAGGCGCAGCACCCCTTTCTTCACTTGGCCGGAAGTTAACAACCGGCGTGATATTATTTAACCATTTGATAACCAAATACTGGTTTTGTCTAGTCCTTATATCCCATTTATTAGATGAAAAGTCGACAAACATCTACTTTTTTAGTTTTTATGTTGGTGGTTGTCGAAAGAGGGTTGACAGCTTAAATTGACAGGGTTTGCATAAATAATCAAATTAAAACAACAGATTACAATGTTATTATGTTAGTTGTTGGAATAATGAAAGCGTGAAAAACGCCAAAGAGTAAAAAGAGTAAAAATATTGGTTAAGGACAAAAAAACGTCAGTAAGGCAGATAAGTGCGGTTAACGTTCTTCCCGCAAGGTGTCCTCGCGCATGCGTGCGGGGCGACGATGTTGTAAACACCACCAGGAATAGATGGCATTAAACAAGACGACAAGCGCCGTAACGCAAAATACGGCGCGGAAGCCATAACTGGCGGAAACCGCCGCACCAAGTAAAGGGCCGGTGACGTTGCCGACATCACGGAATGACTGGTTGTAACTGAATATTCGCCCGGCGACCTGATTAGTGCAGTTGTAGATAAGTAACGTCTGCACTGCGGGGAGCAATGCGCCATCGGCTGCGCCAAGCAGGAAACGCAATACGCCGAGTTGCCATGGGCTCTGGACGAATGCCATGGGAATCAGTAGCAGGACGGAAAACACCAGCATGCAGATGAGAATGCGTTCTGGCCCGATCTTATCACCCAGCTTTCCCAGCCTGGGGGCACTGAGCAGGGCGGCGACGCCGGGCACCGAAGCAATAAGCCCGCTGACAAAGGCCAGGTTGTGAATGTCACCGGCCAAATCTCGTACATAAAGCGTCAGGATCGGCGCGATAGAGCCACTGGCGACCTGAATGATCATGGTGGTCACGAATAACGCCAAAATAAGTTTAGGGCTTTTTAGCGAGGCAAAGACTTGCTTGGCGTGCAGCATGTCTTTCTTTTGTACCGGCGTAAATCGTTCCTTGACGAAACACAGCGTCAAGATAAAGCATAAAAACAGCACGGTGGCGGTGATATAAAAAACGGGACGTAACCCATATTGGTCCGCCAGCAGCCCGCCAATCAATGGACCGATTAACGCGCCGCTAACGCCACCCGTCGCTAATGTCCCTAATGCCCAACCGCTACGGTTACGTGGTACCTGTGTGGCAATTAACGCGTTAGCATTGGGAATAAACCCGCCGAGCAGACCAAGCAAGGCGCGCAGGCCAAGAAACTGCCAGATATTTTGCGCCATCCCCATCAGCACCATCACGATGGCCATGCCGAGGGCTGAACGTAACAGCATCAATTTTCGCCCGCGACGATCGGCCAGCCCCCCCCAAAACGGCGAGGCAATAGCCGAAAACAGGAAAGTAATACTGAACACTAAACCTGACCACATATTTAAGGCTTCGTGGCCGGTAACGCCTAATGCTTCAACGTACAATGGCAGGAATGGCATGATTAGACTAAAGGCCGCGCCAGTCAGAAAGCAGCCAAACCAAATGACAAACAGATTGCGTTTCCAGTTAATAGTGACTGATGCCGGAGCCATAAATTACCGCTACAGAAGGTGACGAACTTTGCGATCGCACAAAAGCAGAGCAAAGGAAAAAGTTAGCGTGTTAAGTATGCGCTCGAATCTGGCGGACTTCAAATGCGTAACCGCGATAGAATCCATTAAAATGAAATTAGGTTTTAAAAATTAAAAATGCGCCGTACGATGCACCTTGGGGGACTAAAGGATGTTGGGGCTTTCGATACCGCGCGGTGCGGGCTATTGCGGTTTCAGATGTGTCGTGGGCGATGGCGGTAAAACCGGGTTTTGCGCCACAAAAGTGCCTAACCGCTTGCGTTCCACGCTGTTCACCAAATCATAGCCGCTGCTATGCGGTTGTTTTCAACCCAAAGCAATAATGTCACTTTATGCCGAGACGAAAGGGGCTTCGTCCCGACATCTTCAGGTGATTTTGCGCAGTAGCGGCTGCCAGGCTCTGCGCTTTGCCACCGGCTCCATTGTCATTAATATCTCACCGCTGAGGTTGGGTGAGATTAATACAGTGAGGGTTCACCTTCGGGACGAGTTTTGAACCGACGATGCAGCCACATGTACTGATCCGGTGCCATCAGAATTTCTTTTTCGATCACTTGGTTCATAAATGTAGCCGCTTCCAATTCGCTATCGAGCGGGAAGTTTTCCACTGCGGGCTGCATGATTAATTCATAACCTTTGCCATCCGGCAGGCGACGCGGGGTAAAAGGAATGATCGCTGGTTTACCCATACGTACTAACACATAGCTGCCTGCGGTAGTTGCGGCGTTCTCTACGGCAAACAGTGGGGCAAACACGCTGCTACGTGGGCCATAGTCGTGATCGGGCGCATACCAAATAATGTCACCTTGCTTCAACGCGCGAATCATGCCTTTCAAATCTTTCCGATCCAGCATGGATTTGTTGGATCGCATACGTCCCCACGTTTGCAGCCAGTCCATCAGCTTATTGTCATGTGGACGATAAACTCCAATGCCGGGATTATGAATACCAAAGATGCGAGCACCTAACTCTAATGTCAGGAAGTGCAGCCCGATAAGCAATACGCCCTGATGGTTGTCGCGTGCTTTTTGAATGTGCTCGAGCCCGGAGACGGTAAACCAACGTTCGATTCGCCAGTTTGGCCAGAACCAAGCCATGCCGGTTTCAAATAGACCCATGCCGACCGATTCAAAATTCTTTACTAAAAGCGCATCGCGTTCTGACTTTGGCATATCAGGGAAACACAGTTCTAAATTGCGCTCGGCAATCTTTACCCGCCGTTTCAGAAAGCGCATTGAAAAACGCCCTAACGAGGTGCCTAAATGATAAATTACCGGATAAGGCAACAAGACCAACAGGTAGAGCAGGCCAATACCAAACCACGTTAGCCAGTATCGTGGATGCAATAGAGATCGATTAAAAGAAGGAACTTGCGTCATGTGTTCTCAGCTTAGAAACAGTCATTTAATAATAATAACAGAGGATTAGCATGAGCGGACGCCCAAAGGACTCTTTACACGCGTTTCATTTTCTGCCGGTTATAGAGACATAGTGTGACATTTTTTTGGCATAACAGGAAAAGTCACAGCATTAAATCATCATTTTCTTTATTAACAGCTCTAACGCGTTTATGTCCATGTCGTGCTTATCATTGTCCAATAGGCAATCGTAATACCTCTGGTTACGAGTATGATAGCAGTATAACTATTCATAAGGTAACTGTGTCACAGGGGAGCAAGCGTATGTTTGCTCAATGTTGCAGTGTTATTCGTTTGCTAGTGGCATATTTGCCGCAGAATCATTGGCTTGAGCCGCTGAGTTATTCGGTAGCGCTGAAGCTTGGAATTGACCGTGCTGCACAATGAAGACTAAATGGTGAGACGCTAAAGGCTCAAATTAGAGTGCACCAGCCAGTGTCGGTGGGGCTGACAGATAGCCAGCATCTGTGGGCGGTTAATGCTGTGTTAGGCAATATTTTCGGGTATGATGTGTGCCGCGTTTGGGCTATGGCCCGTCGCGTAAGCACATCAGTCACCTCCGAAGACAGGAACGTACACCATGCCAGTGTTACATAACCGAATTTCTAATGAGGAACTGAAGGCGCGCATGCTTGCTGAAACCGAGCCGCGAACCACAGTTTCTTTTTATAAATATTTTACCCTCGATGACCCAAAAGCATTTCGCGACAGCCTCTACATTCAGTTCGAAAAACTGAAGGTATTTGGCCGCATTTATGTGGCTAAAGAGGGTATCAATGCGCAAATCAGCGTACCGCAGAATAACTTTGATGCTTTTAAAGCCGCGCTGTTCGCTTCTCATCCGGCGCTTGATCAGGTGCGCTTGAATATTGCACTTGAAGACGATGGCAAATCGTTTTGGGTGTTGCGGCTGAAGGTGCGCGACCGTATTGTCGCGGATGGCATTGAAGATCAGACTTTCAATCCAGCGAATGTCGGCGAGTATCTGAAAGCCGATCAAGTCAATGCGATGGTCGATGATCCCGATACGCTGTTTGTCGATATGCGTAATCACTATGAATATGAGGTCGGCCATTTCGAGAATGCTATTGAAGTGCCCTCGGATACTTTCCGTGACCAACTGCCTATGGCGGTTGAAATGTTGCAGGACAATAAAGACAAAAAGATCGTCATGTATTGTACCGGCGGCATCCGTTGTGAGAAGGCGAGTGCTTATATGCTGCACAAGGGCTTCAAGAATGTCTACCATGTAGAAGGCGGTATTATTGAATATACGCGCCGGGCGAAAGAGCAGGGTTTGCCACTTAAGTTTATCGGCAAAAACTTCGTGTTTGATGAGCGGATGGGGGAGCGTATTTCTGACGATGTGATTGCTCATTGCCACCAATGTGGCCAGCCGTGTGATACGCATACCAACTGCAAAAATGACGGTTGCCATCTGTTGTTCATTCAGTGCTCGCATTGTGCCGCCAAGTTTGAAGGGTGTTGCAGCGAAACCTGTCGCGAGGAGCTCAAACTACCGCGTGAAGAACAGCGAGCGCGTCGCGCAGGTCGAGAAAATGGCGTCAAGATTTTTAATAAATCTAAAGGGTTATTACAAACAACGATGCACATACCGGCACCGGAAAAGAAATAACACGCAAGCTGAAGGAAAAGGCACGATATCGCTATATCGTGCCTTTTTTATTATTTCTCGCGAACGCCTTCGACTGAGATGATCAGTTCAACGTCTTGAGAGGCTGGGCCAAGATCGGTGGTGATGTCGAAGTCTTTTAACGCGATGGTTCCGTTGGCTTCAAAGCCTGCACGATAGCCGCCCCACGGGTCATTGCCTTGCCCTGTCAGTTTGGCATCCAAGGTTACAGGCTTGGTCACGCCGTTCAGCGTTAGGTTGCCGACCACGGCGTAACCTTCGCCGTTTTTCTTCACTTCGGTCGATTCAAACGTGGCCTGTTTATTCTTCTCTACGTTCAGGAACTCAGCGCTACGCAGGTGTTTGTCACGCTCGGCGTGATTGGTGTCAACGCTGGCAGTGTTGATGGTGACACTGACTTTATCTTTGGCAGGATCTTTTTCGTCGAAGGTAAAACTGCCATCGAAGTCGTTGAAACTGCCGTATAACCAGCTATAACCCAAGTGCTTAATACGGAATTCGATAAAGGCATGCTGCCCTTGTTTGTCAATCTTGTAGTTGGCGGCTAAAGCCGAACCTGCGTTGAGCAGCAGTGCGCCGACGGTCAGGCCTAATACGGTCTTTTTCAACATAACAATCTCCATATATCCAAGAGGTTAATCGGCGCTGCGACCCAGCATCCGTTTTAGAGTGGCATCACGATCCACAAAGTGATGCTTAAGCGCGGCGAGTCCGTGCAGTACTGACAGTACAACCACGGCCCAAGCCAGATAAAGATGTACGGTACCCGCAGTATCGGCCTGAGAGGCCATCCCGGTGAGGGTGGCAGGAACGTCGAACCAGTCGAACACGCTAATGGCCTGACCTTCTGCCGTCGAGATTAGATAACCACTGATCAGAATACTGAACAGTATGACGTACAAGGCCAGATGCGCCAGTATCGCGCTAATGCGAGTCACGCGGCTGTAACTGCTTAACGGTTTAGGCGGTGGTGAGATGAAGCGCCAAATCACGCGCGTAACCATAACCATGAAGAGTATTACGCCGATGCTCTTATGAATTTCCGGCGCTTGGTGATACCAGACGTCGTAATAACCAAGCGTAACCATCCACAAACCGAGCGCGAACATGCCGTATACCGTGAGTGCGACCAGCCAGTGAAGCAAAACTGAAATATGACCAAAACGGTCAGCGGTATTCTTCCAAAGCATAGGACTTCCTTACTTTCCTTATTTGCTGGTGGCAATAATTAAACAATCAGAACGTCAAAATCAATAATAAATTGATCTATGTTACTACTTAGTTAGTTATGTCAGTAAATTTGTTGTAATTTGTCATTGTTAATCAAAGTAATTGTCAGGGTGCTGAATGGGTGGCTCTCGTGATTTCGTCGTTATATATTGAAATATCTGTGTTTTGTTATTTTTTTCGCGTTTTGTCATTTAATGTAAATATTTCGATGGAATTAACCGAAAAATACCGGTTTAGCTACGAGTGTAGCAATCACAGTTGGCGATGAATCGAATGATTCTGTTTATTAGCTTAACAGTGAGTGAACCTGCGGAAGTCGCGTAGAATTTGCTAACATACCCTGTTATTAGCTCTGCTCAGGGTCTGATGCCTTGAACGAATACAAAGGATAAAGTCATGGGACGAATTATTCTGACCGATCGCTCGCTGCGTCTGGCGGTCCTGCTCGCAATGATTGTGGTGATTCTGGCTGGCATAAAGGCGGCATCCGAAATTGTCGTGCCGTTTTTATTGGCGGTATTTTTAACCATTGTACTCAACCCGTTGGTAACGCTGCTTGAACGCCAACGGGTGCCGCGTGCGCTGGGTGTCGCATTTTTAGTGATCGCGGTGGTCGCGCTATTGTTGTTATTCATCGGTATGTTAGGCGCGTCGTTGAATGAATTTGCCCAATCGTTGCCACAATATCGTGGCATGATGGCGGAAAAAATGCGTGAACTTCAGCATTATGCCGATCGTTTTAATATCACGATTTCGGTCGATGCCATCGTTAAGTATGTTGATCCTAGCTCAGCAATGAATCTGGTGACGCGTTTGTTAAGTCATTTTTCTGGCGCTATGACTAATATCTTTCTGTTACTGATGACCGTGGTGTTTATGCTGTTTGAAGTTCAACTCTTACCGTATAAACTGCAACACGCACTGAATAAGCCGGATGAGGGTATCGCTAATATTCGACGGGCAGTGCAGGGTGTTACACGTTACTTGGTGATAAAAACAGCGATCAGTCTGGCTACCGGGCTGATCGTGTGGGTGTTTTTAGCTGCTGTTGGTGTGCGTTTTGCCTTTATCTGGGGGCTGTTGGCGTTCTTACTCAATTATATTCCGAACATTGGCTCAGTCATTGCTGCTATTCCACCGCTCATTCAGGCGTTGTTATTCAATAGTTTTGGTGATGCATTAGTGGTCGCTGGTGGATTTGTGACGATTAATCTGGTCATTGGCAACATGCTTGAACCACGCTTAATGGGGCGAGGGCTGGGGTTGTCGACATTAGTGGTGTTTTTATCATTGATATTTTGGGGGTGGCTGATGGGACCGGTTGGGATGCTGCTCTCCGTGCCACTGACCATTATTGCGCGTATCGCATTAGAGGCCAATGAGGGGGATAGGTTGGCGGCAATACTGGGCGATGGCCGCCAGCAGGAGGCTAAGGCAATACCTCCAGAGGCATGATTGAATATATCAATTGGCGACAGGCGTGTTAGAACTCGGCATTCAGACCGTAGGCTGAGTCAGAGACACGCGTTGAACAGGACCGCCAGCTGGATAAAAATAGCGCAATATTTTATACAGTGAGTAGAATTCAAGGCGATTACGCACGTTGATTTTCTCTGTGATATGCCGCTTGTGCACATAGACCGTGTGTGAGCTGATTTGTAATTTCCGCGCAATGCGGTAGTTTGGCATTTCTGCCATCCAGAGGTTCATCACCGTGAGTTCTTGTGGACTGAAAAGTGCCGGCGAGCTGCTGCTCATCGATAGCATCGGTGCCTCGCGCAAGGTGCGCAGTGCTGTTGACAATACTGATTTATTAAACAAGAAGGCGTTGTTGGCGAAACGTATTGGTGAATCACCGTAGGGATACGGCATCTCCAGATAAATAAACAACATGACGTGTTGGCTAGCGTTGATAAAAGCCGTTAGCGCACTGTCATTATCATTGTGGCGACAAACGTTGGTCAGGTTTAGCAGGATATGCGTTGGTTTAAAACCAGCAAGTACATGAACGGCAGAGGTGAGATTTGTGCTGCATTTAATGTTGTTGAAAGCCGTATCGGCAAAATAGTGGGTAATGCCTAAGCGTGTGTAACCGCATTCGTCCACGACAAGTAGTTTCATGGTGACATCCTTGTGATAATACAAATAAACCTTGGGCACAGCACCTGTAAAATAAGGGGAATGCCAGATCCATTCAACTCGGAAATCCAGATTGAAACACGCGAATTTTCCGGTGTGAGGCTGTTATCATGACAAACGTGAGGTGAAGTTGGCTGAGAGGGAAACAACGATGCCAGCTAGCAAGCCAGGCGGCCACCAGCTGGCAATTAACATTATGCACTCAGTTGAAGCGATTTAACGCAAAGGGTGTGAGATCAAAAGATGCTGCTTTACCCTGAGCGAACAGCGCGGCAATTTCACCTAATACGCTGGCGAATTTGAAGCCGTGACCACTCAACCCGCTGATGACCATCATGTCGTTGCAATCAGGGACAGTATCGATAATGAAGTCTTCGTCATCTGTCATGTCGTAGGTACAGACTTTACCGTGTAGGCAGACGCCAATGCCAGGGATATGTTGGCGAAGGAAGTTGAACACTTCACTGCCGTCAGTGGCAATACTGCCAAATACCGTGCGTTGTTGTGGTTCGTCAATGGGCTGCCCGCCGTTGTGTTTACCAATCTTCAGGCCATTATTATCGGCCGGGAATCCATAGTAATGGCAACCGTCTTGCGCTTCCACGGTGAACGCTGGGAAACCATTCGCTTCACTGTAGCGGCCATCAGCTTGATGCCAGGAAAAGACTTTACGGAGTGGGGTAATGGGTATTTGTGGCAGCAATTTTTTCACCCAGGTTCCGGCCGCGATCACGGCTTTTTGCGCCTGGTAGCGGCCTTCTTGCGTAACAACCTCGACTCCGCCGGGAATAGGCTTAACGGCTGTTACTGGGCAATTGAACAGTTGGCTGCATCCAGCTTCTTTGGCAAGCCGGATGTAATGAGTAATAGCCAACTCTGAACGCAGGAAACCTGCGTCAGGTTCAAATACGCCAACATAGTTTTGCGGTACGCTAAATTCAGGCCAACGCTGTTGAACTTCATCGGCGGTGAGTAATTGAGCATTAAGACGAAATTTTTGAGCACTTTGGCGCGCATGGGTAATAAATTCAGCATCATGTGGGCCAAGGTTCAGTACGCCGCAGGCGTGAAACAATGGTTCACCACATGTCAGTGTCAGGCCATTCCACAGTGCCTGTGCCCGTAACGCTAGCGGAACATACTTTTCACCTTCGCCATAAGCATGACGAATAATACGCGTATCGCCGTGGTGGCTTCCGTCGTTGTGCGGGGGAATTGCGCTATCTATCATCAACACATTCAACCCTGCCTGGGTTGCATAATAACCCGCGGCGGCGCCAACCGATCCGCTGCCCACCACGATCAAATCATATTCCACGGAAACTGCCCTCGTTATTGCGTATGACTTAGGGTGCCATAATAAGCAGTTGGCTGCCTCAATGCATCCGTTGTTGCGCTATCAGCCAAAGAAAAAGCGCCGGGAATAATTGCCGGCGCTTCATGGTCGTTGATGAGTCGTTTAATGTTTCTTACGATCAAGTTCCTGGTAATCAGTCGATTCAATCTTGGCTATGCCCGCTTCTAAAATGTTAATGAGTTGACGGGCAACGTCCGTAGTTAACCAAAGCGTTCTGTCTACTTGTGCTTCTTCAGGCGTTTGGTCTCGTGACGACAGGTAATGAAGGCGTATCATCATGGCGTCATAGACGTCGACAGTACTGATATCCCATCCAACAAGCGGGTGTGTCTGAATTACTTCATCATTTCTGTCCATAAAGACCCCTTATTGAGTAGTAACTAGCATGAGTGACTAACGAGGATCGATGCGGCTCATCTTCATGAGGAGCAATTACAGTATACGCATCACGTAGATAGGATGTGGCTTTTCCTGCGTTATTTTGCAAAATAAATTTCGCTAGTGCAGATAGGCCACAAATTTAAGATGCGGGGGAGGCGTTTATTTGCCTGAACCGAAAGGCGGAACAGGCGAGAGGTTACTCTGCCGAGAGTTCAGTTGAAGGCGGTTGGATGCGTTTTTCTAATTCGTTAGCCAAATGGGCAAAGTGCTGTTGAGTTTCTGCATCACGATTTTGATTTTGCGATTCCAGTTTTAAACTGTGGATCAATAACTGATTTGCTTTGGCATCCAAGCCAAATGCCAAATATGAAAACGCGACTTCAAGCACGCCTAAGCGCCGTTTTTGATCGGCAATCAACGCCAGCAATTCGCCAAAAGTCATCGCTTCTTCTGGTTTTACTTTGTCCGGAGCCATATAACCATCCTCTGATAAAATATCGCCATTATTACAGACTAAATATTGGGTTTAATCCAGCCGTTATTGCGCAGTACAAAGATAAAAAAGCCGGAGAGCGACCCCCGGCAAAACTGCTTTGCAGTATTATTCTGCTGTGAACCAATCGTCAGCACTTTCCCAGGTTTCCTGGAGAATTTCCGCGATCAGATCTTTATCCGTCTTGAGCCCCCCAAGCACTGAAAGCCCGTTGGAACCGGTATATCTGACCTGAACCACCGCGTCTGGGAACTTGCGGTTTACCCGCTTGCTGAACTCGCTGGTCAGCGCCTCGATGGCACCTGACGGCAGTGGCCTGGTTTTATCTAGAGTGACTTCAACACGCATTATTGCCCCCGAAGTTATTTACTGGTTATTTATACAGTCAATAAGATCTGAGAGCAAGCAAAACATCAGCAAGATGTCACTGACCAGTCGACAGTTTCACCGGCAAGGAAAGGCACGATACTTTCTTGGCCGAGAGCAATCTCTTCGGGTTGTTTGGTTGGTACGCGTTGCAGTTCGATGTAGCCTTCGTTCACTGGCAGGCCGTAGAACTGAGGGCCATTGAGTGAGCAAAATGCCTCCAAATGCTCTAGCGCGCCAAGTTGTTCAAATACCGTCGCGTAAGCCGGTATGGCGCTAGGTGCGTTGAATACACCGGCACAACCGCAGCTGGATTCTTTACGGTGTTTCGCGTGTGGCGCAGAATCTGTACCTAGGAAGAAACGATCGCAACCGCTCGACACAGCCTTACGCAGAGCTTCTTGGTGAATATTGCGCTTGAGGATTGGCAGACAGAACAGGTGAGGGCGAATACCGCCAACCAACATATGATTACGGTTAAACATCAAGTGTTGTGGGGTGATTGTGGCGCCAAGAAAACGATTGCCTGCTTGCACATACTGAGCCGCCTCTTTAGTGGTGATATGCTCAAACACTATTTTTAACTCTGGGAAATGGTGACGAATAGGCTCCATGACCTGCTCAATGAAACGCGCTTCTCGGTCAAAAATATCGACACTGGTATCGGTGACTTCGCCATGAATCAGCAGCGGCATACCGATTTTCTGCATTTTCTCAAAGAGCGGATAAATCCCTTTTACATCGCTGACACCATGGTTGGAATTAGTGGTGGCATTGGCGGGGTAGAGCTTAGCGGCGGTGAACACGCCTTGATTAAAGCCGTCAACCAATACGGATGCGTCTAAAGAATTGGTCAGGTAGCAGGTCATCAAGGGAGTAAACTGATGGCCCTGAGGCACTGCTTGCAAGATACGATCGCGATAGTGTTGTGCCGCGGCAATGGTGGTAATGGGGGGCGCCAGATTCGGCATCACAATCGCCCGGCCAAATACCTGGCTGGTATAGGGCAGAACCGTTTTCAGCATGTCATCGTCACGCAGATGGATGTGCCAGTCGTCAGGGCGGCGAATTTTCAAGGCTTGAGGTTGTGCGGTCATGTTGCAAAGCTCCGGCGGTTAGAGATACGTCTGAGTAAAAGCGAATAATAAGGTTGTTATTCACGCCGGGGTGTAAGAATAAGCGGAAAACCATTGCGATGCATCTGTTTGTTAATCATAAATTGAAAACAATGGGCTAACAGAAGTCTATACACCTCGAAACTTGACGTTGCTTTTGTTGCGGGGGCACTCATTCATTCGCATCAATGACCGCGGTCATCGCATCGAGTTCACTCGCACGCTGTCTTGATACAACGCCAATCATTTTCGGTATAGTAACCGTGTTTGAACCGGCCCTCAGTTTGCTATTCGGCTGGGGGAGCGAGTTTTTGTGTGCAAATGGGAGAATGAGATGGAAGTTCGAGTGATCGCGACACTGCAGGCCAAGGCGGAATTTATTGATGAAGTAAATGATGCGGTGCACCAAATCATCGATGCCAGCCGTCAGGAACAAGGCAACTTGCAGTACGATCTGCATCGGGAATGGGATACACCGGATACTTTTGTATTCTTTGAACGTTGGGCCAGCGTCGAAGCATTGGATCAGCATAACGAAACGGAACACTTCAAATACTTTGTTAGTCAGATAGACGGCAAACTCAGCGTACTGGATATTAAGCGTTTGAAGAAAATTGCTTAAGACGACGATAAGCTTTGAGGAAATAAAAAACCCGCCAAGTGGCGGGTTTTTAACGCGTTGATTAACTTAGTCGTTAATAGGTTGCGGCTTAGTTGCCGGTGCCGTAGCCGTGTTAGCGGCCGCATGCGCGCCAGCAGTCCCTTTCCCTTCGAAATTAAAGGACGGGCGTTGCCACTCACTGTGCTGCGGTGCTTCTTCAGGCTGATAAGCCGGCGCTGGGGCTTTAGTCATCGGCGCTGTAGCCATACGCTTATACAGTGTTGCCCCTTGTACCTGCTCCGCTTCAGCAGGGGAAGCAGGTTGTTTGCTTACCACTTCCGATACGTTCGTCTCTGACTGCGCAGTAACCGTATCTTCCACGACAGGAAGTTTAACCGGCATAGCAGGAACATCAGTGACCGGCATCGGCGTCTCTGCATGGGAAGGCTGCTCAGCATCAGCTTCAATAACTTGAGCTGGCTGAGGTTTCTCCGACTCAATAACCGGAACTGATGCGTTCGCTGCGGTTTCCTCAACCTTAGCCTTAACATTAACCACATCAGGCTCGCTAGCCGTTGTCTCTGCGGTATGCGCAATCTCCTCTGCCGGTGGGGTGTTGATCACCGGCTCAACGGCAACAGGTTCGGCTTGGACCGTTTCTTGTTTAGCGCTTGGTTGGGTTGCTGGCGTTGGCGTTTCTTCGCTCGCTGAAACCTGTACCGGCTCGTTAACCTGGACGGAGGATACGTTCTCCTTGGTCATCCCGTTTTCCGCGGCGATTTCTGATGCTTTGACAGCGACCGCAGCCTCTTCAACCGGTTGCACGGATTGAGCAACGGGGTAACTTACCCAAACTTTGCCTGATGCCATTTCTGGTGAGGCAAACGCGCCAGCTAACGGAGTCGGTGACTGCGTTGGGTAACGCTCGTCACGATAGCGGCGGCGACGCTGGCCACTGACACGCAGATGGCGCGGCGAACGACGCGAGCGACGCGGCATACCATTCTCACCGTTACGGGCTTCGCTTGGTGTTTCATCTTCAGAAACCGCAGCAACCGTTTCCTGTGGCTGCTTGGTGCTGTCATCCGTCGGTTTCACGGGTTTCACCTCTTCCGCTTTCACCGCTGGCGTTTTAGGTGCCAACAACTCTGCGGCTGCGCTTTGCAGCTCCTCGTCAGCAGACAGCACGCGTACACGTTGTGTCAGTTGGCGACGTTGACGGCGCTGGGTCGGTTGTTGATGGCGATCGCCATCTTCTTCCGGCGCTGCCGCTTCTACTGGAGCCTCAACACTTTCCAGTGCTTTAACTTCGCGCTGGGCTTGGCGTTTCTCTTCTTGGCGACGACGTTGGCGCTCTGCACGCTGTTCACGACGTTGTTGTTGCTCTTCACGTTGTGCTTTAGCAGCTTCCTCAGACTGTGCCTCACCGGTTACCGGCGCATTCTGTGTCGCATTGCGACGATTACGGCGCTGCTCATCACGAGATTCGCGCGTTTCACGCCCCTCACGATTATCGCGTCCTTCACCGCGTTCTCTGCGTTCTGGGCGCTCACCACGTTCACCCCGTTCGCCTCGTTCTTTGCGACCGGCACCTTGACGGCGTTGTCCACGGCGATCCTGATGTCGCTTATCGCTGTTTTCGGTTTTCGGTGTTTCAGCCGTTTTTTCTTCCGCTGTCGGCTGTTCTTCACTGGCAAACAGCGCTTTCAAACCGGTGAGTAAACGACCCAGCAGGCCTGGTTTCGCCGCGGTTGTTGGTTTGGCTGCGGGTGTGGAAGCCGATTTAGCCACAGCGGCAGTTTCATTGGCTGGCGGCGGCGTATCTGCGGCCATAGAGAAGGCGGAAAGCGCAGGTTGCTCTGGACGCTTGCGCTCCATCGGCGCTTCATCCAATGGTTGCGCCATTTCTTCTTCATGCAGTTTCGGCAACAGATAGCTCAGGGTAGGGGTTTCTTCGCCTTTACGTACGCGTAGCACCGAGTAATGCGGCGTTTGCATTTGATCGTTTGGCACGATAATGGCTTTCACGCCACCTTGGCGTTTTTCAATGGCGCTAACGGATTCACGCTTTTCGTTCAGCAGGTAAGAGGCCACCTGAACGGGCACGATAGCATGAACTTCTTTGGTGTTTTCCTTGAGCGCTTCTTCTTCGATCAGGCGCAAGATGGACAACGCCAAGGATTCATTGTCACGAACGGTCCCAGTGCCGTTACAGCGTGGGCAAACGTGATGGCTGGACTCGCCTAATGACGGGCTCAGACGTTGACGCGACATTTCGAGCAAGCCAAAACGTGAGATGCGGCCAATTTGAATGCGGGCACGGTCTTGACGGACGGCATCGCGCAGACGATTTTCGACTTCACGCTGGTGGCGTACCGGGGTCATATCAATAAAGTCGATGACGATCAGGCCACCGAGGTCACGTAAGCGCAGTTGGCGGGCGATTTCGTCAGCTGCTTCTAGGTTGGTATTAAACGCCGTTTCTTCGATATCGCCACCACGGGTAGCTCGCGCGGAGTTGATATCGATAGCGGTCAATGCTTCAGTGGTGTCGATAACGATTGAACCGCCGGAAGGGAGGCGCACTTCACGTTGGAAAGCCGATTCAATTTGCGATTCGATTTGATAATGACTGAACAGCGGAATCTCACCACTGTACAATTTAATTTTGCTGCTGAAATCAGGGCGGCCCAGCGCGGCAATATGCTCTTTCGCAAGGTCGAGAATTTTGGGGTTGTCGATCAAGATCTCGCCAATATCCGGGCGCAGGTAGTCGCGGAATGCACGCACGATAACGTTACTTTCCTGATGGATCAGGAACGGCGCAGCACGGCCTTCAGCGGCTTTCTTGATAGCGTCCCAGTGCTTAAGGCGGAACGATAGATCCCATTGCAGCGCTTCGGCAGATTTACCGACGCCGGCGGTGCGAACAATCAGACCCATACCATCAGGCAGTTGCAGGGAGGATAAGGCTTCTTTCAACTCGGTGCGGTCATCACCTTCGATGCGGCGTGAAATGCCACCCGCGCGCGGGTTGTTCGGCATCAACACCAAGTAACTGCCAGCCAAACTAATAAAGGTGGTTAATGCTGCGCCTTTATTGCCACGCTCTTCTTTATCAACCTGGACGATCACTTCTTGGCCTTCGCGCAGCACATCTTTGATGTTTGGGCGACCATGAGAAGAATAATTGCTAGGGAAATATTCGCGGGCGATTTCTTTTAGAGGGAGGAAACCATGTCGTTCTGCGCCGTAATCCACAAACGCGGCTTCGAGACTGGGTTCAATGCGGGTGATTTTACCTTTGTAAATATTCGCTTTTTTCTGCTCATGACCTGGACTTTCGATATCCAAATCATACAGCCGCTGTCCATCTACAAGGGCAACACGCAACTCTTCCTGCTGAATCGCGTTAATCAACATTCTTTTCATCTTAACTTACTCATTATTTTTACATTATCGACAGAGCTACGGGCACAATATCCGCCATATCCCAGGCTGCCTCTGCGTTGGCGTTCCTCTCTCATCCCAGCTACATAGTGAGCTATGTTTTTTGGGATGTGCGTAGTTGCCGCCTTGATGCAACCTGAACTATTTAGGGTATAACCGCATGACCGGGTTAAAACCGATAACCCCGTGTCTTCTCGCAAAGTCGTCAACCTCACGGTTGTCGCCTGCATAGGGGCGCATTATCTCGGTAAGCCTGTATTTCTTTGTGAAAAACAGCACTTTTACTAGGGGAATAGCATCTGATTTACGTCGACAGATCTGATTCCATTTACCGGCCAAGCTGCAACCCGCAGCCCGCTAATTGTTTGATTTCACATTACGTCTTACGCCATTGCTGCGTTTTTGTGTAACCAGACAAACTTTATAATTCCGCATTAACCCAGCTTTAGCGGGAATCAACGCGGAAAGCGAACTCATTATTCCACTGCTGATGCCGTTATAGCAAGGTGACTTTTCCTTAACTGCGGAAGAAATCGCAAACGATCAAACCGGCTTGCTGCCTTATTGTTCGCTGCGGTGAGTTCCCTCGTCAGAGAGACAGTTAAGCACATAAAAAGAGGTGGCGCTATTTACGCACTGTATTTAGAATTCTGCACCATGAAAACGAACAATCCTGCAGTACAACTAATCACGATTTCTGACGACGAAGCGGGTCAGCGGATCGACAATTTTCTTCTTGCGCGCCTTAAAGGCGTGCCGAAAAGCATGATTTACCGCATCGTGCGCAAAGGTGAGGTGCGAGTTAATAAAGGGCGCATCAAAGCAGAATATAAGCTGGCCGCGGGTGATGTGGTGCGCATCCCTCCGGTACGGGTAGCAGAGCGTGAAGAGGCGCCGGTTTCGGCAAAACTGGATAAAGTTGCCGCGTTGGCGAACTGTATTTTGTATGAAGATGATCATGTGCTATTGCTCAATAAACCGTCTGGTACGGCGGTGCACGGCGGTAGTGGTTTGAGTTTTGGCGTGATTGAAGGGTTACGCGCCCTGCGTCCAGAGGCGCGTTTTCTTGAGCTGGTACACCGTTTAGACCGTGATACCTCTGGTGTGTTGCTGGTCGCCAAGAAACGCTCGGCATTGCGTTCGTTGCATGAGCAGTTGCGTTTAAAAGGCATGCAAAAGGATTATCTGGCGCTGGTGCGTGGGCAGTGGCAATCGCATTGCAAAGCAGTACAGGCACCGCTGCTGAAAAACATTTTGCAAAGTGGCGAACGCATTGTGCGGGTGAGCAGTGAAGGTAAACCGTCTGAAACCCGCTTTAAAGTTGAAGAACGTTTCGAGCATGCCACGTTGGTGAAGGCCAGCCCGATCACGGGTCGTACTCACCAGATTCGTGTGCATACGTTGCATGCCGGGCATCCGATTGCGTTTGATGACCGCTATGGCGATCGTGAATTCGATCGCCAATTGGCGGGAACGGGGTTGAAGCGATTGTTCCTACATGCGGCTGCGCTACGGTTTGAACACCCAGGCACAGGCGAAACACTGCGCATTGAAGCACCGATGGATGCCGAACTGCGCCATTGCTTGCAGGTGTTGCGTAAACAGACACAAAAGTAAGTATCATCCCAACGGGTTGAGTCCTTCGGCCCGTAACATATCGAGTAGCGCGATCAGTGGCAGTCCAATCAATGCGTTCGGATCGCGGCCTTCCAGTTTTTCAAATAGCGCAATCCCCAATCCTTCACTTTTAAAACTACCGGCACAGTTAAGCGGCTGTTCGAGTTGTACATAGGTGGCGATCTCTTGATCGCTGAGCGTACGGAAATGCACATGGAACGGCTCACATAACGTCTGTAGGTGCTGGTTATGGCTATTATACAGCGCCAGACCGGTATAAAACGTCACGCATTGACCGCTGGCCTTGCGTAATTGAGCACAGGCGTTTTCCACCGAGTGCGGCTTGCCGGTAATTTCACCGTTCAGTACGCACACCTGATCGGAACCGATTATTAGATGGTCAGGATAGTCGAGCGCGAGCGTTTGCGCCTTGGCCGCCGCCAACCGTAGCACTAATGCTTCGGCGCACTCACCGGGCCATGGTGTTTCATCCACCTGCGGTGCGGCCGTCATAAATGACAGGTTCAGCTTATCCAGCAGAAGTTTGCGGTAGGGGGATGTTGAGGCTAACAATAATCTCTGCATAATATTTTTTCGTAAACCGTAGCGTTATGAGTGACAGCATTTTAAACTGTCGGCCGCTGTGGAAGCGAATATTGGTGAAAGGTGCCGTTTTACGGCCTTTTTCTTTGACTCTACGTCGTTACAAAGTTAATATGCGCGCCCTATGCAAAAGGTAAAATTACCCTTGACCATTGATGCGGTACGTACCGCTCAGAAACGCTTGGACTATGTTGGTGTCTATGCGCCTGAGCAGGTTACACGTGTTGCCGAATCCGTGGCCAGTGTGGACAGTGATGTTCAGGTTTCGTTATCGTTTGATATTGATAACCAACGCCTGGCGGTGATTTCAGGGCAAGCGGATGTCGCGGTAACGCTGACATGCCAACGCTGTGGTATCCCGTTCCCACATCATGTTCACACAACATATTGTTTTAGCCCGGTCGTCAATGATGAGCAGGCTGAGGCATTACCGGAAGCGTACGAACCGATCGAAGTTGACGAGTTTGGCGAAGTCGATCTGTTGGCAATGATTGAAGATGAAATTATTCTTTCACTGCCAGTCGTTCCGGTACATGAATCTGAACACTGTGAAGTGTCCGAAGCGGACATGGTATTTGGCAAACTGCCTGCAGAGGCGGAGAAACCGAATCCGTTTGCCGTATTAGCCAGTTTAAAGAAAAGTAATTGAGGAGTAAGGTCCATGGCCGTACAACAGAATAAACCAACCCGTTCCAAACGTGGCATGCGTCGTTCACACGATGCGCTGACCACGACTACTTTGTCTGTAGATAAAGTATCCGGTGAAACTCACCGTCGTCACCACATCACTGCCGACGGTTTCTACCGCGGTCGCAAGGTTATCGGCTAAGTAGCGATATCTTGACTCGTCTAACCCTAGCGTTAGATGCAATGGGCGGGGACTTCGGTCCCTGCGTCACAGTGCCTGCTTCATTGCAGGCACTGGCCTCTAATTTACAGCTTCATCTCCTGCTGGTCGGCGACCCCGACGCTATCTCTCCTCTGCTTGCTAAAGCCGATCCAACTCTTTTGGAACGTGTGCAAGTCGTGCCTGCTGAATCTGTGATTGCTGGCGACGCCAAGCCTTCACAAGCGATACGCGCTAGTCGCGGTAGTTCCATGCGTATCGCGTTGGAACTGATTAAAAATGGTGACGCGCAGGCATGCGTCAGTGCAGGGAATACCGGTGCACTGATGGGGTTGGCCAAGATGCTGATTAAACCGCTGGCGGGTATTGAACGCCCGGCATTGATGACGGTGATCCCCAACCAACAGCGGAGTAAAACCGTGGTGTTGGATTTGGGCGCTAACGTTGAATGTGACAGCACGATGCTGGTGCAGTTTGCCGTGATGGGGGCAGTGATGGCGGAAGAGGTGGTTGGCATCGCGCAGCCGCGTGTGGCACTGCTCAATATTGGCGAAGAAGAAACCAAAGGTTTAGACAATATTCGCACAGCGGCCGCCGTATTAAGAACAACACCGACAATCAACTATATTGGTTATCTGGAAGGAAACGATCTGCTTAGCGGTAAAACCGATGTTATGGTCTGCGACGGCTTTGTTGGCAACGTGACATTGAAAACCATGGAAGGCGTGATAAGGATGTTCTTATCTTTGCTGAAATCGTCGAACGACGGCAGCAAACAGGCGTGGTGGTTAAAATTGTTAGGTTATTGGCTACAAAAAAGGGTGGCTAAACGTTTCGGTCACTTGAACCCCGACCAGTATAATGGCGCATGTCTGTTAGGATTGCGGGGCACCGTAATCAAGAGCCACGGCGCTGCGAACCAACGGGCGTTTGCGGTGGCCATCGAACAGGCTGTGCAGGCGGTGCAGCGGCAAGTCCCCGACAGGATTGCTGCGCGCCTTGAAGCTGTATTACCCAAGAGCGACTGATCGTACATGTATACAAAGATTCTCGGTACGGGGAGTTATTTACCCGTACAAGTGCGCACCAATGCTGATTTAGAAAAAATGGTGGATACCTCTGACGAGTGGATCGTCACCCGAACGGGTATCCGTGAACGCCGTATTGCTGCTGTGGACGAAACCGTAGCAACCATGGGCTTCCAGGCAGCCAATCGTGCTCTGGAAATGGCCGGTGTGGCGAAGGACGATTTGGGTCTTATTATTGTTGCGACCACGACCTCAAGCCATGCATTCCCAAGTTCAGCTTGCCAAATTCAGCAAATGCTTGGCGTTAAAGACTGTGCGGCCTTCGATTTGGCTGCGGCCTGTGCCGGTTTTACTTATGCGCTGAGCGTGGCCGATCAGTACATCAAAAATGGCGCAGTGAAGCATGCGCTGGTGATTGGTGCCGATGTGTTATCGCGTACGTTGGATCCTGACGATCGCGGGACTATTATTCTGTTTGGCGATGGTGCGGGTGCGGTTGTGCTGGGGGCATCAGAGCAGCCAGGCATATTGTCTACCCACCTGCATGCTAATGGGCACTACGGTGATTTGCTGACGCTGGCCTACAAAGATCGTCAAGATCACGACAAGCCCGCTTATGTCACGATGGCGGGTAACGAAGTATTTAAAGTTGCGGTGACGGAATTGGCGCATATCGTTGATGAAACGCTGCAAGCCAATAATCTGGATCGCAGCGAACTGGATTGGTTAGTGCCACACCAAGCTAATTTGCGCATTATCAGCGCGACGGCGAAAAAGCTGGGTATGGGGATGGATAAAGTGGTGGTGACGCTCGATCGTCACGGTAACACTTCGGCTGCCTCGGTACCTGCTGCGCTTGATGAGGCGGTGCGCGATGGACGTATCCAACGTGGCCAACTGGTGTTGCTTGAAGCATTTGGCGGCGGCTTTACCTGGGGCTCGGCGCTGGTTCGTTTCTGATTAACAGGAAGAAAAAATGACGCAATTCGCTTTTGTTTTTCCGGGGCAAGGGTCACAGACCGTTGGCATGCTGGCAGAGTTAGCTGCTGAAAACCCCATCGTTAAACACACGTTCGACGAGGCCTCTTCTACTCTGGGTTACGACCTGTGGCAGTTGGTGCAACAGGGGCCAGCTGAGGAGCTGAATAAAACCTGGCAGACGCAGCCAGCCTTGTTGGCGGCTTCGGTGGCTATCTTTCGTGTTTGGCAGCAACAGGGCGGTAAAGTGCCAGCGCTGATGGCTGGCCATAGTTTGGGCGAATATTCCGCGCTGGTTTGCGCCGGTGTGCTGGATTTTCAGGCCGCGATCCGTCTGGTAGAGTTGCGCGGCAAATTGATGCAGGAAGCCGTGCCGGAAGGGACTGGGGCAATGTATGCGATTATTGGTCTTGACAATGAATCCATTGCTAAGGCCTGTGAAGCTTCCGCTCAGGGGCAGGTTGTCTCACCGGTGAACTTCAACTCGCCAGGCCAGGTGGTTATTGCCGGTGACAAAGAGGCGGTCGAACGTGCCGGTGTCGCTTGTAAGGCGGCCGGTGCTAAACGCGCGTTGCCGTTGCCGGTGAGCGTGCCTTCGCATTGTGCGTTAATGAAACCCGCAGCTGACAAACTGGCTGAAGCCTTGAAAGAGGTGGCGTTCAGTGCGCCGCAGGTTCCTGTCGTCAACAATGTTGATGTACGTATGGAAACCGATCCTGAAGCGATACGCAGTGCGCTGGTACGCCAGTTATATAATCCTGTGCGTTGGACTGAAAGCGTAGAGTTCATGGCGGCACAGGATGTTAGCTTGCTGCTGGAAATAGGCCCGGGTAAAGTGCTTACCGGCCTGACCAAACGTATTGTTGATACCCTGACGGCGGCGGCGGTTAATGACACGGTCAGTTTGTCTGCCGCGCTTGAGCAATAAAGAGGAAAACAATGAGCTTTGAAGGAAAAGTTGTTCTGGTCACCGGCGCAAGCCGGGGCATTGGCCGAGCTATTGCAGAATCGTTTGTTGCGCGTGGCGCAAAAGTAATTGGCACCGCGACCAGTGAAAACGGCGCGGCGGCGATCGGTGACTATCTGGGAACAAACGGTAAAGGGTTCATGTTAAACGTTGTTGATGCGCAATCTATCGACAGCGTGCTGGCATCGATTCGTGCGGAATTTGGCGAAATCGACATTTTAGTGAATAATGCGGGCATTACGCGTGATAACCTGTTGATGCGTATGAAAGACGATGAGTGGCAGGATATCCTGGATACGAATCTGACTTCCGTATTCCGCCTGTCAAAAGCGGTAATGCGAGCTATGATGAAAAAGCGGTTTGGCCGGATCATCACCATTGGTTCCGTTGTCGGCACCATGGGAAATGCAGGGCAGGCGAATTACGCGGCGGCTAAAGCAGGTTTGATCGGCTTTAGTAAGTCTTTGGCACGTGAAGTTGCTTCACGTGGCATTACGGTCAACGTCGTGGCTCCTGGCTTTATTGAGACGGACATGACACGGGCGTTGACAGAAGATCAACGCGCAGGCATTTTGGCATCGGTTCCGGCCAACCGGTTGGGTGATGCTAAAGAAATCGCCAGCGCAGTTGCTTTTTTAGCCTCTGATGAGGCGGGCTACATCACCGGTGAAACGTTGCATGTCAATGGCGGCATGTACATGATTTAAAAAATGCGAAAACTATTTGCGTTATTTGGGGTAAAAACCGCAAAATAGCGTAAAATCGTGGTTTGACCAGCCGGGATTTAGTTGCATCTTTTCCAACATTTTATACACTACGAAAACCATCGCGAAAGCGAGTTTTGATAGGAAATTTAAGAGTATGAGCACTATCGAAGAACGTGTTAAGAAAATCATTATCGAGCAGTTGGGTGTTAAAGAGGACGAAGTGGTAAATAGCGCTTCTTTCGTTGAAGACCTGGGCGCCGATTCTCTTGACACCGTTGAGCTGGTAATGGCTCTGGAAGAAGAATTCGACACCGAAATTCCAGACGAAGAAGCTGAGAAAATCACTACTGTTCAGGCAGCTATTGATTTCATCAACGCTAGCCAAGCGTAAGCGAACATATCTAGGCGGTCACTCGACCGCCTAAGTTTTTTCTATCCCTAGTGTCATATTTTCCCTCCTTGGAGGACAAACGTGTCTAAGCGTCGAGTAGTTGTGACCGGACTGGGCATGTTGTCTCCTGTCGGCAATACGGTAGAGTCCACATGGAACGCTCTTCTTGCCGGTCAGAGTGGCATCAGCCTGATCGACCATTTCGATACTACTGCCTATGCAACGCGTTTTGCTGGCTTGGTAAAGAATTTTAACGTTGAGGAATTCATCTCCCGCAAAGATGCGCGCAAGATGGATCTCTTTATTCAGTACGGTATCGCCGCAGGCATTCAAGCCATGCAGGATGCCGGGCTGGACATCACTGAGGCCAATGCCGGCCGCATTGGCGCAGCCATTGGTTCTGGCATCGGTGGCTTGGGGTTAATCGAAGAAAACCACGGCGCACTGGTTAACGGTGGCCCACGCAAGATCAGCCCGTTCTTCGTACCTTCGACCATCGTCAACATGATTGCAGGACATCTGACTATCATGTATGGCATGCGTGGCCCAAGTATCTCAATCGCCACTGCCTGTACTTCAGGTGTACACAACATCGGCCATGCAGCACGCATTATTGCTTACAATGATGCTGACGTTATGCTGGCCGGTGGCGCGGAAAAGGCCAGTACGCCATTGGGCGTCGGTGGTTTTGGTGCCGCGCGCGCACTGTCTACCCGCAACGATAACCCGCAGGCAGCGAGCCGTCCGTGGGATAAAGATCGTGATGGTTTCGTACTGGGTGACGGCGCCGGTATGATGGTGCTCGAAGAGTACGAACATGCTAAAAAGCGCGGTGCAAAAATCTACGCAGAAGTGGTGGGTTTTGGTATGAGCAGCGATGCTTACCATATGACCTCGCCACCAGAAAATGGTGCGGGTGCCGCGTTGGCGATGGAAAATGCCTTGGCTGATGCGGGTGTAACAACCTCGCAAATCAGTTATATCAATGCGCACGGTACCTCAACGCCTGCCGGTGATAAAGCTGAAGCGCAAGCCGTGAAGTCGGTATTTGGCGCTGATGCAACGCGTGTGATGGTCAGTTCCACCAAATCGATGACCGGCCATCTATTAGGTGCTGCGGGTGCGATTGAGTCTATCTTCACCGTGTTGGCGCTGCGCGATCAGTCGATTCCTCCAACCCTTAATTTGGATAACCCAGATGACGGTTGCGATCTGGACTTCGTGCCGCATGAGGCGCGCCAGACCAAGGACATGGAGTACACCTTGTGTAACTCCTTCGGTTTTGGTGGCACCAACGGCTCTCTGATCTTCCGTCGAGTGTAACGCTTCACCGATAATCTGATAAAAGCCCGGTTTTTGACCGGGCTTTTTTTCGTCGATTGTACGTCATTAGGACAGTGCTGTTATTCTGTACAATACAGAGAGAGCGCGAGGAACAATAATGCATTGGATAAACGGACAGCGGGGTGATGCACTAAAGCTTGACGATCGTGGCTTACAGTTTGGTGATGGCTGTTTCACCACTGCACGGGTCGTTGAAGGTAAAGTCGATCTGTTGCCGTGGCATATTGAACGGTTGCAACAGGCCGCTTTGCGCCTGATGTTGCCCGCGACCGATTGGCAAGCGTTCGAGCAGGAAATGCGCCATGCGGCAGAATCTATACCACATGGCGTGGTCAAAGCGATATTAACGCGTGGTCGTGGTGGGCGTGGTTACAGCCCGCAAGGTTGCCACCAACCGACGCGCATTGTCACATGTAGTGCTTATCCGCAACATTATTTGGCCTGGCGGGAACGGGGCATTCGTCTAACGTTGAGCCCGGTGCCGTTGGCACGCAATCCGTTACTTGCTGGCCTGAAGCACCTCAATCGTTTGGAACAGGTACTGATTCGCACGCATCTTGACCAGACTGAGGCCGACGAGGCGCTGGTGCTTGACACCGCAGGGTTGCTGGTGGAATGCTGTGCGGCTAATTTGTTCTGGCGCAAAGGAAAAGCGGTTTACACGCCGGATTTGAACCAGGCGGGCGTGGCTGGATTGATGCGTCGGCGAGTGATCGAGCGGTTAATGGGCAGCGAATATTCGTTGAATATTGTCTCGGAACCGTTGGAAACGCTGGCGAATGCCGATGAGGTGCTGATCAGCAATGCGTTGATGCCGTTACTGCCGGTTAACGTTGCGCACTCATGGCATTACCACTCGCGCCAGCTCTACGATTTTTTGTGCCCACACTGTTAACCATGGCTGATTGATGAAGAGAAAAAAGCTCAAGATTGTTTCGATAATAGTTCTTCTGGGTTTGGCACTGCTGTTTTGGGGATACCAGAAGGTTGAACGCTTCGGCGATACGCCGTTGGCGATTGAGCAGGACGCAATCTTTAAATTGCCAGCAGGCACGGGGCGCGTGGCGCTCGAAGATTTACTGGTGCGTGATAAACTGATCCAAACGGGTAAATGGTTGCCGTGGTTGTTGAAGCTTGAGCCAAAACTCGCCGCGTTCAAGGCTGGCACTTATCGCTTCACACCGGGTATGACGGTGCGTCAGATGCTCGAACTACTGGCTAGTGGTAAAGAGGTGCAGTTTAATGCCCGCTTTATTGAGGGTTCACGCCTGCGCGACTGGCTGCTGGTTTTGCAGCAATCTGACTATCTGGAGCACACGCTGGCGGATAAAAGCGAAGCGGAGATTGCTGAGGCATTAGGTCTACCGGCAGGGCGCTCTCCTGAAGGGCGTTTGTATCCCGATACTTATTCCTATACCGCAGGCATGAGTGATATTGCACTGCTCAAACGTGCGCATTTGCGTATGGTGAAGGTATTGCAAGATGCCTGGCAGGGACGTGATACAACGTTGCCTTATAAAACGCCGGAACAGCTGCTGATAATGGCATCGATTGTGGAAAAAGAAACCGCAGTGCCGGAAGAGCGCACTAAAGTGGCCTCTGTATTTGTCAATCGTTTACGTATTGGCATGCGTCTGCAAACCGATCCCACGGTGATTTACGGTATGGGTGACCGCTACACGGGCACTATCACGCGCAAAGATCTCGAAACACCAACGCCGTATAACACCTACGTCATCAATGGCTTGCCACCAACACCGATCGCTATGCCAGGCAAGGCTTCGCTAGAGGCCGCAGCTCATCCGGCGAAAACACCGTACCTGTATTTTGTTGCCGATGGTAAAGGCGGTCACACCTTTACGACCAACCTGGCGAGCCATAATCAGGCGGTACGCCATTATCGCCAGGTATTGAAGGAAAAGAATGAAAAGTAAATTTGTGGTGATCGAAGGGTTGGAAGGTGCAGGTAAGACCACTGCGCGCGATACCGTGGTCAATGTTTTACGTGAGCACGGTATCAACGATATTGTTTTCACCCGTGAGCCGGGAGGTACGCCGTTGGCAGAAAAACTGCGTGACCTGTTCAAGCGTGGGCATGAAGGTGAACTGCCGACGATTAAAGCTGAAGTGTTGATGCTGTATGCCGCGCGCGTGCAACTGGTCGAAACGGTAATCAAACCCGCACTAGCGCGCGGTGCTTGGGTGGTTGGCGATCGTCATGATTTATCATCGCAAGCCTATCAGGGCGGTGGCCGAGGCGTAGATCAACAACTGATGGCCTCGCTGCGCGATACCGTACTGGGGGATTTTCACCCGGATCTCACGGTCTATCTCGATTTGCCGCCGTTAATCGGCTTGCAGCGTGCGCAGGCGCGGGGGGCGCTGGATCGTATCGAACAAGAGGCATTACCATTTTTTGAGCGTACCCGGGTGCGTTACCAGCAACTTGCGGCGGCAGACGATACGATAGTTACCGTTGATGCATCGCAAACGCTGGAACGGGTGACGGATGATATTCGCCGTTGCGTCACAGATTGGCTGCAAAATCAGGGTAGCGTTTGATGAATTGGTATCCGTGGCTGAATAAACCCTATCGTCAACTGATTGGACAGTATGCCTCCGAACGGGGGCATCACGCGTTGCTGTTGCATGCATCGGTGGGTAACGGCGACGAGGCATTAGTCTATGGCATTGGTCGATGGCTAATTTGTCAGCGGCGAAATGGCGAAAAAAGTTGCGGTGAATGCCACAGTTGTCGGCTGATGTTGGCAGGCAATCATCCTGATTATCATGTGTTGGCGCCAGAAAAAGGCAAAAGCAGTTTGGGCGTCGAGCCGATTCGACAACTCATCGAAATACTTTATGCTCACGCACAACAGGGCGGCGCCAAAGTGGTTTGGCTGCCGCAGGCCGAGTTGTTAACCGAAGCCGCAGCCAATGCGTTGTTAAAAACGCTGGAAGAGCCGCCAGCGAATACCTATTTTTTGTTGGGGTGCCGTGAGCCCTCCCGCTTGTTGGCGACGTTGCGTAGCCGCTGCTTTTATTATCATCTCGCCAGCCCGGATGAACAACTGAGTTTGCAATGGCTGAACCGTCAGGCGGCAGGCGATCCGATTGATCGTTTGACCGCATTGCGGCTGCATGACGGTGCGCCGGTGGCGGCAGAACAGATGCTGCAACCGGAACGCTGGCAACAGCGTAGCACGCTGTGTAGTACGTTGAGCCGTGCGTTACAAAGTCACGACATGTTGGCACTGTTACCGGTACTGAACCATGACGACGTTGCCGAACGGCTGCGCTGGCTATGCGCGTTATTGATTGACGCGATGAAATGGCAGCAGGGGGCGGCGAATTTTGTGCTCAACCAAGATCAACAACCGTTGGTACAACAGTTGGCGGCGCGTTTGAGCGCCAGTTCGTTGCAACATGTTGTGCAGCAATGGTTACATTGCCGCCATCAGTTGCTCAGCGTCGTTGGCGTGAATCGCGAACTGCTGCTGACTGAACAGTTACTTAGCTGGGAGCAAATGTTTGCCTCCGTTGGCTATTCTCAACCTCATTCGTTGTAAAAGAGTTATATATTATGTTGTTAGTCGATTCTCATTGCCATCTTGACGGCTTGGATTACCAAACGCTGCACCAAAACGTTGATGATGCATTGACAAAAGCCAAAGCGCGTGACGTGGGTTACGTGTTAGCGGTCGCCACCACCTTGCCGGGTTACCGCGCAATGACTGAACTGATTGGTTCACGCACTGATGTAGCGTTTTCCTGCGGTGTGCATCCACTCAATTTGGAAGACGGATACGACTATGCGGAATTGCGCCAATTGGCTGCCGCAGAGCAGGTGGTTGCCCTGGGGGAAACTGGCCTAGATTACTTTTATCAGAAAGATAATTGGGCGTTGCAGCAGGAGTCCTTCCGCGAACATATTCGTATTGGTCGTGATGTCAACAAACCGGTGATCGTCCATACGCGCGATGCACGTGAAGACACGCTGAAAATTCTACGTGAAGAGAATGTGCAAGACTGCGGTGGCGTGTTGCACTGCTTCACTGAAGATCGTGCTACGGCGGCGGCGCTGTTGGATTTGGGGTTTTATATTTCCTTCTCCGGTATTGTTACCTTCCGTAATGCCGAGCAATTGCGTGATGTCGCCCGCTATGTGCCGTTAGATCGCATCCTGGTTGAGACTGACTCGCCTTACCTGGCACCCGTACCGCATCGTGGCAAGGAAAATCAGCCGGCCTATGTGCGAGATGTGGCTGAATACGTGGCTGTTTTGAAAGGCGTGAGCCTGGAACAGCTCGCGATTGCGACCACCGACAACTTTTCACGCTTATTTCACATCGAACTCCCATCCATAGCCTAGGCTTAGGATTCAGTCACTGAATGCGGGATTATTTTTAAGCTCGTAATTAATCATTGAAACGGGTAATGTTCTTGCCCGTTTATGGTGGTTAATGGGTATTTTTACATCATTATTTACAATTTAAAGTCGTTTTAGGAAAAATGCCGTGCCTTATTAAGCGAAACGTGACTGCCATCAAACATTATGCAGGCTATTTATTTTACTCTGCGTAAAAATTCAAGGGGTGCTCAGACACCCTGAACTGCAGGGGTTTTTCTCCCCCCCTTGCAACGCGAAAACTCGCGCAAAGAAGTAGCAAAGCACTATTACTCAGGAGCACACTCAACTATGTTTAAGAACGCATTTGCAAACCTGCAAAAAGTAGGTAAATCGCTAATGCTGCCGGTATCCGTACTGCCTATCGCAGGTATTCTGCTGGGCGTCGGTTCCGCCAACTTTAGCTGGCTACCTGCGGTAGTCTCCCACGTCATGGCGGAAGCCGGCGGCTCTGTATTCGCCAACATGCCGCTGATTTTCGCTATTGGTGTGGCATTAGGGTTCACCAATAACGATGGTGTATCGGCTTTAGCCGCCGTGGTGGCCTACGGTATCATGGTGAAAACCATGGCGGTGGTGGCACCTTTGGTATTGCATTTGCCTGCCGAAGAAATTGCCTCTAAACATTTGGCGGATACCGGTGTGCTTGGGGGGATTATCTCCGGCTCGATCGCAGCTTATATGTTTAACCGCTTCTTCCGCATTCAACTGCCGGAATACCTTGGCTTCTTTGCCGGTAAGCGCTTTGTCCCCATCATCTCTGGCTTGGCGGCGATCGCCATGGGTGTGGTGCTGTCCTTCATCTGGCCACCCATTGGTACTGCCATTCAGACCTTCTCGCAATGGGCGGCTTATCAGAACCCGGTGGTTGCGTTTGGGATTTACGGCGTAGTTGAGCGTGCGCTGGTGCCATTCGGCTTGCATCATATCTGGAACGTACCATTCCAAATGCAAATCGGGGAGTTCACCAACGCAGCAGGGCAAGTGTTCCACGGCGATATCCCTCGCTACATGGCCGGTGATCCGACCGCAGGTAAACTGTCTGGCGGCTTCCTGTTTAAAATGTACGGTTTGCCTGCTGCGGCGATTGCCATTTGGCACTCTGCTAAACCAGAAAACCGTGCGAAAGTAGGCGGCATCATGATTTCCGCCGCGTTGACCTCGTTCTTGACTGGTATCACCGAACCAATCGAGTTCTCCTTCATGTTTGTCGCGCCGATCCTGTATGTGATCCACGCTATTCTGGCTGGTTTGGCGTTCCCAATTTGTATTCTGTTGGGCATGCGTGATGGCACCAGCTTCTCACACGGTTTGATCGATTTCATCGTGCTGAGCGGAAACAGCAGCAAAATTTGGCTGTTCCCGATCGTCGGTATCGTCTACGGTTTGGTGTACTACACCATCTTCCGCGTGCTGATCGCCAAGTTGGATCTAAAAACACCGGGCCGTGAAGACACAGCATCCGAGCAGGTAGCGCAGGGCGGTTCTGAGATGGCATCGGCACTGGTTCAGGCGTTCGGCGGTAAAGACAACATCACTAACCTTGATGCGTGTATCACGCGTTTACGCGTCAGCGTGGCCGATGTGTCCAAAGTTGACCAGGCTGGTTTGAAGAAACTGGGCGCGGCTGGCGTTGTTGTTGCGGGCTCCGGCGTCCAGGCTATCTTTGGCACCAAGTCTGATAACCTGAAAACAGATATGGATGAATATATCCGTAATAGCTGATTCAGGTCGGGGAGTGTTGAGGGAGGCGAAAGCCTCCCTTTTTTTATGTGTTTGACGCGGCCGTTATGTGTTTTTTTAGTGCAGAAGCCCACCACCAAGCCTTCACGGTTAACAAAGAGATCATGCCGTGCATCTTCACCTATTCACACGTGAGGCGGCTGAGCCACGCAAAAACCGTCGTTTTACTGGCGTAAACTGATAGTGACGCTAACCATTAAGGCCGCGTGTCGTATCCCTCAGATTGACTGATTCTCCACCACTCGACGCAGAAAGTGCGCAATCAGGTTGAAAGCAGTAGAATTAGTCACTCATACTGCATACACCGTCTTAATACTTAACAAGGAACGCCAGATGGCTGAAGAAACTATTTTCAGTAAAATAATCCGCCGAGAAATTCCTGCTGATGTGGTTTATCAGGACGAACTGGTCACGGCTTTTCGTGATATCGCCCCTAAAGCGCCGACTCATATTTTGATTATTCCAAACGTGTTGATTCCAACGACCAATGATGTCACCACGGAACATGAAGCGGCGTTAGGGCGTATGGTGACCGTGGCGGCGAAGATTGCTGAACAGGAAGGGATCGCTAAAGATGGCTATCGGCTGATCATTAACTGTAATCAGCATGGTGGACAAGAGGTTTATCATATTCACATGCATTTGGTCGGTGGTTGCCCATTGGGGCCAATGCTGTCTTATTGATAGAGGAATACCATGCGCTATATTAAACCACTGCGTTGCTTAATGGCGCTGGTGTTACCTGCCGTTGTGCTGATGGGCTGCAGCAGTCCGAATGGCATCGTGGTGAATGAGCGGCAAACGGTAGTGATGGATTCATCCGTGCTCACGGCAGGGATCTTGGCCGAGCGTCCAGAGGTTAACGCCGCTGCTGGACGAATGATGGCCACTTCGGTACTCAGCAACACGCAGCCCAATCCGGTTACCGTGCATTATCGCTTCTTCTGGTATGACGCGCAGGGGCTGGATATTCGGCCGTTCGAAAAGCCAAGGGAGATGACGGTTGCCCCGAATTCAGACGCTCAAATCTATTCCATCAATGGCAATTTGGACGCTAAACGTGCACGTCTTCACGTATTTTTATAAGCTAAGCACTTAGCCCCATTGGAGAGAATAATGAAAAAGTATTTGCTTGTGGCATTGGCTGCGTTGGCGTTGACCGGTTGTATTCAACCCGTTGAACAGACTGAGCCGCCAGCCACAATTGAGCCGATTACACCGATCCCGGAACCTGAGCAGCCGGAACCACCGGTTAATGAGACGGTGCCGCAACCGCCGAAAATCCAAAGCATTAACTGGTTAAGCAGCGTTCAGCCACTGGTAAACCAAATGTTGAAAGCTGATGGTGTTAATCCGGGTAGCGTGTTGCTGCTAGATAGCGTGAAGAATAACACTAACGGCGCATTGCAGACCGCTAAGGCAACCGCTGCGTTACATAACGCGCTTGCCAACAATCAGACCTTTATCGTGGTGCCAGAATCGCAGTTGGCCAGTGCGAAACAAACGCTTGGCCTGTCGGCGGATGACAGCCTAGGTTCACGTAGTAAGGCGATTGGCTTGGCGCGTATCGTTAGCGCGCAGTACGTGTTGTACAGCGACGTTAGCGGTAACGTTAAGGCGCCACAGCTGGACATGCAATTGATGCTGGCGCAAACCGGCGAAATTATCTGGTCAGGTAATGGTGCCGTTAAACGTTGAAGCTGAGTTGCGACGATTATTGCAAACCAAACTGCCGGCGGTGAAAACCGCCGGTTGTCGTTTCAGCCCTGTGCAGGGGTTGAGCGGTGAAAGTTGGCGCATCGACGGCGACGGCGTGCGGCTACTTGCGCGCCAACAGACCAGCGATAAAACGTGCTTGGGTGTTAGCCGCCATCGTGAAGCGCAGTTATTACGTCGCTGTGCTCGCACGTTGGGGCCACGTGTCGTGGCGCAAAACGCGCAGTGGATTATCGTCGAATGGCTGAGTGGGGAGGTGGTGACGCACGATAAATTCGCTTGCCTGCAACACAATGGTGAATTGGCCGAATTAATGGCAACGCTCCATCAAAGTCCCCTCAGCGGTTATCGTTTAGTGCCGTCACAACACTATGCGCGCTATTGGCAACATCTGGATCGGCGGCGTATCAGCCCAGCCTGGTTGCGCTTGCACCAACGTTTTTTGCAGATACCACCGCCGCAACCGTTAAAGTTAGCGCCGTTGCACATGGATATTCACCCCGACAATCTGATCGCTCAAGGCCAGCGGTTACGATTGATCGACTGGGAATACGCCACCGACGGCGATGTCGCGCTCGAACTCGCGGCAATGTTTCGTTTCAATGCGTGGCAAGCCAGGCAACAGCAGTGTTTTATTCGCCAATATGCACAGACCGGCTATCACGACCCCGAATTATTGGCCACGCAAGTCTCGCGCTGGTTACCTTGGGTCGATTATCTGATGTTGATGTGGTTCGAAGTGCGCTGGCAGCAAACTGGCGATCGAGATTTTTTGAGCTGGGCAGCCACGTTGCGCCAGCGTTTTTGTATATCATGACCCTTTCTGTATGAATGATGAAGTGAGGTGGCCGTGGGCCCAGTAATGTTAGATGTCGCCGGCTTTGAGCTGGATGCTGAAGAACGAGAAATTTTGCAACATCCCTTGGTCGGTGGGCTGATTTTGTTCACCCGCAATTTTCACGATGTGGAACAGTTGCGTGAACTGGTACGGCAGATCCGCAGTGCTTCGCATCAGCGGCTGGTGGTCGCGGTCGATCAGGAAGGGGGGCGAGTTCAGCGTTTTCACCACGGGTTTACCCGGTTGCCTGCTGCGCAGTCTTTTGCCGCGTTGAATGATTGCCATGAAGCCGGTCGGTTAGCACAAGAAGCGGGTTGGCTGATGGCGGCAGAGATGATCGCACACGATATCGACATCAGTTTTGCGCCGGTGTTGGATATTGGGCATGTCAGCGCAGCGATTGGTGAACGTGCATTCCATAGCGATCCAGCGCAGGCTCTGATCATGGCTGAACGTTTCATTCAGGGTATGCATAGCGCCGGCATGAAAGCGACGGGAAAACACTTCCCTGGTCATGGGGCGGTCAGCGCCGATTCCCATAAAGAAACGCCGCGCGATCCACGTCCATTGGCACGGATTCGCGATCACGACATGAGCATCTTCCGTGAATTAATCAACCGTAAGCTGTTGGATGCCGTAATGCCGGCTCACGTCATCTACACCGAAGCTGATGCGCGTCCGGCTAGCGGTTCGCCGTATTGGTTAAAGCAGATCCTACGTGAAGAGTTGGGCTTCGGCGGTATTATTTTCTCTGATGATTTATCGATGGAAGGGGCGGCGATCATGGGCAGCTACGCTGAACGTGGTCAGGCTGCGCTGGATGCCGGGTGCGACATGATTTTGGTGTGCAATAACCGCGCGGGAGCGGTAAGCGTGTTGGATAACCTGTCCCCGGTCAAAGCAGAAAATGTGCAGCAGTTATATCATCGCGGGCAGTTCACCCGTCAGGAATTACGTGATTCCGCACGTTGGAAGTTGGCGCATCAACAGTTGACCGCACTCAGTGAGCGTTGGGAAGCGCATAAACAGCAGGATGTCGTGTGTTAATCATTAGCGTGACCTTATGATGACAACCGTAGGCGTTCTCACGTATCAGTGAACGGGGGATTCGGATAGCGTTGGCCATGGCATCGGCGTGCCAACGCTTAAAGATGAGTAATACACAGGGCGTCGTAGCACGGCGTCAATGAGTAGGGTTGCATCGCGGCCCTCAACCTGTTGCGAGGATCCATATGATTATCTATTTGCATGGTTTCGATTCCACCAGCCCCGGCAATCACGAAAAAGTGCTTCAGTTACAGTTCATCGATCCGGACGTACGCTTTATCAGTTACAGCACCTTGCACCCACGCCATGATATGCAGCACTTATTAAAAGAAGTGGATAAGGCCGTTCAACAGGGCGGCGATCCACAAACGTTGATTTGCGGCGTTGGATTAGGCGGCTTCTGGGCCGAGCGCATCGGTTTTTTGTGCGGGATACGCCAGGTGGTGTTCAACCCGAATTTGTACCCTGAAGAACATATGCTGGGTAAAATTGATCGGCCGGAAGAGTATCGCGATATCGCCACCAAGTGCGTCAGCGATTTCCGTGAAAAGAATCGCGACCGGTGTTTGGTCGTGTTGTCACGGCAGGATGAAGTATTGGACAGCCAGCGTAGTGCTGAACTCTTGCACACCTATTATGAAATCGTCTGGGATGAACAACAGACACATAAGTTCAAAAATATCTCCCCGCACCTGCAACGGATTAAAGCGTTTAAGATGTTGGCTTAACAGTTTTATAACGCGCAAACCGGCCGCGATGATTGCCGTATGTTAGGGCAATGAGCGGCTTTTTTGTGTCCGGAACATGAAAAATGGCTGCGCCAGCGGTGAAGTGAAAAAATGTGACCCAACGCTAACTATTTGAATCACAATCGTCAAAAATACTCTGCGTCCAGTGTTTAACAAAAAAAATTTGATGTACATCAATTTTGGTATGACCAAATAACCTCTCATGCTATTCTGGCCTCAGATAGCAGGTTTATTTTAAGCGAACCCTATGTATTCTAAGGATATTATTTATTTACCCTAGAGTAACAAGTGGTTCACATTTAGAGGGTTATTTTGACAATGCCAATCAAGAAAATCGTCATTGTGGGGGGCGGCGCCGGTGGTTTAGAACTGGCCACCAGCCTGGGCCATAAGCTTGGCCGCAAGAAGAAAGCCGAGATCACCTTGGTCGATCGCAATCACAGCCACTTGTGGAAACCGTTATTACATGAAGTTGCTACCGGTTCACTGGATGATGGCGTCGATGCGCTGAGCTACCTGGCTCATGCGCGCAACCATCATTTCAGCTTTCAGCTTGGTTCGCTGATCGACATTAACCGCGAAACGCAAACGGTGCAATTGGCGCAAATCTGCGATGAGCAGGGCGAAGAACTGGTGCCCGCGCGAGAACTGTCTTACGACATTTTGGTGATGGCATTGGGCAGCACCTCGAATGATTTTGGTACGCCGGGCGTGAAAGATCACTGTATCTTCCTCGATAATCCACATCAGGCGCGCCGTTTCCATAACGAAATGCTCAATTTGTTCCTTAAATTCTCGGCACAGCCGGGTGAGAAAGAGCGGGTTAACATTGCCATTGTTGGCGGTGGTGCGACAGGCGTTGAGCTTTCTGCCGAGCTGCACAACGCAGTGAAACAGCTGCACAGTTATGGTTTCGAAGGGTTAGACAACAGTGCGCTGAACGTCACGTTAGTGGAAGCGGGCGAACGTATTTTACCCGCATTACCTCCGCGAATTTCTGCGGCTGCGCATCAAGAACTGAACAAGTTGGGCGTTCGTGTATTGACTAACACAATGGTAACCAGTGCTGATAGCAACGGGTTGAATACCAAAGGTGACGAGTTTATTGATGCCGATCTGATGGTGTGGGCTGCGGGTATTAAAGCTCCGGACTTTATGAAAGAGATTGCCGGGCTTGAAACCAACCGTATCAATCAGTTGATGGTCGAACCGACGTTGCAAACGACTCGCGATCCCAATATTTTCGCTATCGGCGATTGTGCTTCCTGTCCGAAAGAGGGCGGTGGTTTTGTACCGCCACGTGCACAATCGGCGCATCAGATGGCATCGCGTTGCTTCACGAATATTTTGGCGCTGATCAACGGCCAAACGCTCAAGCCCTATGTTTATAAAGATCATGGTTCGTTGGTGTCGCTATCGCGCTTTAGCACCGTCGGTAGCCTGATGGGGAACCTGATGCGTGGTTCAATGATGGTCGAAGGGCGTATCGCGCGGTTTGTTTATATCTCGCTTTACCGCATGCACCAAGTCGCGCTGCATGGATACATTAAAACCGGTTTGATGATGCTGGTGGGAGGGATCAACCGCGTCATCCGCCCACGTTTGAAAATGCACTAAATACGGCCATGCCGGACAAAACCCACGCCGCTTAGGTTGCGTGGGTTTTTTTGTGCGCAGAAAACCCCCAGCTAGGCTGGGGGTTCAGTAAAGCTTTCAGCTTTGAGCCAGTTATAAAAACCCCTTTTGATTTGTTAAAACAGTT